>NZ_CAWQNB010000010.1:0-4717 GCF_963896135.1 Proteus sp. G2609
CAACGTGGCCGATAGTACCAACGTTAACGTGCGGTTTTGAACGTTCAAATTTTTCTTTAGACATTTAAATTGTCCCTCTAAGACACGGAATCGGTGGTTACACCACATCAACCAAGCAGTAATTAAACTAGCGATTAGCTATGCTTGTTAAGATTTTTAATCAGGAAGGCAAGAACATTGGGGAGTGGTGCTGATAGGCAGATTCGAACTGCCGACCTCACCCTTACCAAGGGTGCGCTCTACCAACTGAGCTATATCAGCACATCTGGAGCGGGCAGCGGGAATCGAACCCGCATCATCAGCTTGGAAGGCTGAGGTAATAGCCATTATACGATGCCCGCAGAACTCGGCTACCTGACTTAAAATCAGCTTTGTATTCTACTCAAGTGTTCACGGTTTGAAAACACTTAAGTAAGGAATTAATGGTGGTGGGAGAAGGATTCGAACCTTCGAAGTCTGTGACGGCAGATTTACAGTCTGCTCCCTTTGGCCGCTTGGGTATCCCACCAAATCTAAATTTTAAATGGTGCCGGCACCAAGAGTCGAACTCGGGACCTACTGATTACAAGTCAGTTGCTCTACCAACTGAGCTATGCCGGCTAAGTGGTGCGCATTCTAGGAGGACTTTCGTCATGATGCAACAAAAAAATTGCGATATTTGTTCTTTTGCTTAGATTTTGTTCATTTTTGTATGTATTGTTGATTTTTTAGGAAAAAAACGACCAAAATGACAGCAAAAAAATCAAAGAAAATCCAACGCAATATTCTCTCTGCAATCCTAGATTTATCACTAAACAGTAAAATTCACCTAAAAGAATTATTTTTACGCTTTTATTCTACGCTTATTTTTATTTTTTATGACTATTTTTTGTACTTTTTTTACAAATTTATTCAGTTCGCGTCAAAAAAAGCAGAAAAAAAGTAAAAAATCTCTACGCCTCTGCCACATCACTCGTTATGATGCTGTTTATTTTTTATCGGATACGGGTGTTTTAAACAGCCTGTCCAACCTGCGAATACTAGGCAGATGTTGGCTTATGAATAACAAAGAACGCTTTACAACCCCTTATTTAGAATTTGATAGAAAGCAGTGGGCTACGTTAAGGAATTCGGTCCCCTTAACATTAACAGAAACAGAAATTGCCGACCTTAAAGGCATTAATGAAGAAATCTCAATTGATGATGTCATTGAAATTTATCTTCCATTATCAAGGTTGTTAAATTTCTATATCAGTTCAAATTTACGTCGTCAGGCTGTCTTAGAACAGTTTCTAGGCACAAATAACGCCAAAATTCCTTATATCATTGGTATAGCGGGTAGCGTAGCGGTGGGTAAAAGTACGACTGCCCGTTTACTTCAAGCTTTGCTAACTCGTTGGCCTGAACATCGGAAAGTGGATTTGATTACCACTGATGGATTTTTATTACCTAATGCGGAATTAAAAAAACGCGGAATAATGAAGAAAAAAGGGTTTCCTGAATCCTATGATATGCATAGTCTTGTCTCTTTTGTCTCTGATATTAAATCGGGCAAAAAGCAAGTGACTGCACCTGTCTATTCTCATTTAGTGTATGACATTATTCCAGACAAAAAACAGGTCATTGAGCAACCCGATATTTTGATCCTTGAAGGACTCAATGTATTACAGAGTAATCAAGACTACCCTCATGATCCACATAATGTTTTTGTATCAGATTATGTCGACTTTTCCATTTATGTTGATGCAGATGAAGCATTATTGAAACACTGGTATATCAGCCGATTTTTAAAATTCCGTGAAGGGGCATTTACCGATCCCGAATCCTATTTCAATAATTATTCCAAGCTGAGTCGCGAAGAATCTATTGAGATCGCGTCTTCCATTTGGCAAGAAATTAATGGCTTAAACCTAAAGCAAAATATTTTACCAACCCGTGAAAGAGCCAGCTTGATTATGACTAAAGGTGATAACCATTCGGTTAAAAGCGTTAGATTACGTAAATAAATCTTACCTATTTAGAGAATAGATAAATTATCAATTCTCACCCTATAAATAGGCGGATTAAATTTAAATATGCTCTCTTTACCTATTTTAGAGAGCATATTTTAATATGAAAATTGCAGCAAAATAAACCAATTATGGTGCACTTCGTAGCGAGATCTCACCACCAATATAGGGTACTATTTTATTGTTTTGTTCTAAAAGTAACGCCCCTTGCTCATTAATACCTTTAGCGATACCAAAGATCTCTTTGTCACCAATAATTAATTTAACACGCCTATCAATAAAATTATCTAAACTTTTCCAACGTTCAATAAAAGCAGATAACCCCTGTTTTTCAAATTGTACAAATGCTTTTCTTAGCGCATTGGTGATTTCACAAGCCAACTGATTCCTATCTATTTTTATCCCTACCTGCTCTAAATTAATCCATTGTTGGTTTATAGCATCTTTTTGATTGTTACTCATGGCGATATTAATACCAATGCCAGTAACAATATGCGCAACATCACCCGTTTTTCCCGTTAATTCAACCAAGATCCCAGATAATTTTTTATCATTTAAGTAAAGATCGTTTGGCCATTTAACTTTGACACCATTCGCACCAAATTGCTGTAAAACTTCAGCAAGGATCACACCAACAACTAAACTTAGCCCAATTGCTGCAGCAGGTCCCTGATCCAATTTCCAATACATACTGAGATATAGATTACGACCAAAAGGAGAGATCCATTGCCGCCCTCTACGCCCACGCCCTGCAGATTGATATTCAGCAATACAAACATCACCGGAGGTTAATTCACTAATACGCTGTATCATATACTGGTTAGTTGAATCAATAACCGGTATCACACGAGCTGGTGCACCTTGAATGCCACGATTGACTCGTTCACTGTTTAGCAGGTTCATCGGTGCATCTAGCTGATAACCCTGACCTGCCACTGTATGAATGTCGATACCCCAGCTACGCAATGTCTTGATATGCTTATTAATCCCTGCCCGTGTCATCCCCAAACTTTCGCCTAATTGTTCTCCTGAATGGATCTCACCATCAGCAAGGATATCGATAAGTAATAGAGGAGTTGATGTCTCTTTCATGAAATAGCATCCACCGCATTAATTTCGCCATGTCGTCCAATAAAACGCACTTCCGGCTCTAATTGCACCCCAAAACGTTCAAATACCTTTTGGCGAATATAACTTGCTAAATTAACAATATCGCGCCCACTTGCCTTGCCTTCTTTATTAATTAACACTAATGCCTGTTTTGTATGCACAGCAGCACCACCGCTCTGATAACCTTTCAAACCACATTGATCAATAAGCCAGCCTGCAGCAAGTTTTACACCATTATGTTGTACATATTGAGGGCAAAATGGATATTTACTTTTTAAGCGTTGCGCAAGTTTTATATCAACAATAGGATTTTTAAAAAAACTACCCGCATTACCTGTAAGAGCAGGATCCGGCAATTTACTTGTCCTCATACCGCATACAGATTCGAATACTATCTGTGGTGTGACTGTTTCTGGTGATAATTTAGCTAAATCACCATAGGTCAAAATTGGTTCCCAATGTTTATTCAGCACTAAGCCAACGGCAATAATTGCATAACCTTGCTGATAGTGATGTTTAAAAATACTGTCGCGATAGCCAAATTGGCACTCTTCATTTGTTAAACGCGTGACTTTACCAGTGCTTAACTCAACAATATCAACATAGGCGCAAACGTCTTTTAATTCTTTACCATAAGCACCAATATTTTGTATGGGAGCAGACCCAACATTACCAGGGATTAAAGCGAGATTTTCTAACCCATAAATATGCTTTTCAATTAAGCTCTTTATAAGGTTATGCCAATTTTCACCTGCCCCAACATGAATATGCCATTGTTGCTCATCTTCTGTAATTTCAATGCCAGAAATACAGTTTCTAATCACCGTACCATTAAAATCTTCAGTGAATAGAACATTACTCCCTCCGCCTAAAATAAGGATAGGCAGTTTTTGGTCTTGAGCATTTTGCCAGTACCGACAGAGTTCATCTGTATTCTTTGCCGTTTCTATATGACGAGCATTGGCTTTCAAACCAAATGTATTAAATGATTGCAATGAAATAGGTTCATTCATGAAAGTCGACCTCATTTAGCTGATAGCTTAGTTTAGCAGTCAACCTGTTGTGAGGATAGCGCGAGTGAGCTGTTGGTAGGTAATAAAAGTAAGTTAAAAAGATACCTATATTATTCTAGGTGTGATGATTATTAAGAATAAAGAAAAACAAATGCAAAAAAGCCAACCCATTGGGTTGGCTTTCTCGTCTTATTTAATGCTTAGCAGTTCCCTACTCTCACATGGGGAGACCCCACACTACCATCGGCGCTACGGCGTTTCACTTCTGAGTTCGGCATGGGATCAGGTGGGACCACCGCGCTATGGCCGCTAAGCAAATTCTGTATATAACTATCTGTTTATGTAGTTATCAATAATTTTTTATGGTGCTGATACCCAGATTCGAACTGGGGACCTCACCCTTACCAAGGGTGTGCTCTACCAACTGAGCCATATCAGCACTAGTGGCTTATTGTCACCGGCTGACACAGCCTAAATATTGATGCTTGGCAGTTCCCTACTCTCACATGGGGAGACCCCACACTACCATCGGCGCTACGGCGTTTCACTTCTGAGTTCGGCATGGGATCAGGTGGGACCACCGCGCTATGGCCGCCAAGCAAATTC
>NZ_CAWQNB010000011.1:0-19177 GCF_963896135.1 Proteus sp. G2609
GGTGGAAACCGATCCACGCAAAGCCGCTGTAGCGGCAGCATTGGCCCGCGTAAAAGCTAAGAAGGCTCAACAAGCGCAAGCAACCGCAAAAGTAGACACACCTACTGAAACTCCTGCTGATGCTGAGCTGGAAATCGATCCGCGTAAAGCTGCTGTGGCTGCTGCTATTGCTCGCGTAAAAGCTAAAAAATCCCAGCAAACGCAAGCAACCGCAAAAGTAGACACACCCGCTGAATCTCCGGCTGAGGTGGAAACCGATCCACGTAAAGCTGCTGTGGCTGCTGCTATTGCTCGGGTAAAAGCTAAAAAATCTCAACAAGCACAGGCAACTGCAAAAGTAGACACACCCGCTGAATCTCCGGCTGAGGTGGAAACCGATCCGCGCAAAGCTGCTGTGGCTGCTGCTATTGCTCGGGTAAAAGCTAAGAAAGCTCAACAAGCGCAAGCAACTGCAGAAATAGACACTCCTGCTGAGGCTCAGGCTGAAGTGGAAACCGATCCGCGCAAAGCCGCTGTGGCTGCAGCTATTGCTCGGGTAAAAGCTAAAAAAGAAGCACAGCAACGCCATGCTAAAGAAGAAGTGACATTGGATTAATACAAATGAAATTTAGACCAATACAAAATAACAATAGCAAATTGAAAATCGCCAGCTCTCCATTTACTCATAATCAACAATCCACCAGTCAAGTGATGTTGTGGGTAATATTGGCCGCTATTCCAGGTATTCTATGCCAACTCTACTTCTTTGGTTTAGGGACGCTATATCAAATTATCTTGGCAATCATTGTCGCGCTATTGGCGGAGACTATTTGTGTCAAACTCAGAAAAGAAGATCCACTTCTATACCTAAAAGATAATTCCGCCTTACTAACAGGTATCTTACTAGCAATTAGTATTCCTCCTTTAGCGCCTTGGTGGATAATTGTTTTAGGGACATTTTTTGCGGTTGTTATTGCCAAACATATTTATGGTGGATTAGGTCAAAACCCATTTAATCCCGCGATGGTCGGTTATGTGGTGCTATTGATCTCCTTTCCTGTACAAATGACATCATGGATGCCCCCCATTGAATTACAAGCAGTGTCTTATAACTTTATAGATAGCTTAAGTATTTTCTTTACCGGACATACACCATCAGGACTCACCCTTGAAGATTTAAGACGCTCTGTAGATGGCATTACCCAAGCCACACCACTTGATAGTTTTAAAACTGGATTATTAACCCACTCTATTGATGAAGTATTAGCAACGCCAATCTTACAAGGTGGATTTGCGGGAATGGGTTGGCAATGGGTGAATGTTGCCTATCTGGTTGGGGGCGTTATCTTGTTATATAAACGAATTATTAGCTGGCAAATTCCTGTTGCCATGTTAACGCTGCTTGGCGTTTGTTCGCTGATCAGTTGGGGGATCGATGCTACTCGTTACTCTCAGCCACTATTACAGCTTTTCTCAGGTGCGACGATGTTAGGGGCTTTCTTTATTGCCACCGATCCTGTTAGCGCCTCCACCACACCAAAAGGGCGATTAATCTATGGTGCAATCATTGGCCTATTAGTGTGGATTATTCGTGTCTATGGTGGCTATCCTGATGCCGTGGCCTTCTCAGTCCTATTAGCTAATATTGCTGTACCGCTTATTGATAGTTATACCCGTCCTCGGGTTTATGGACATTAATGGAGATAATGATGATCGAGATACTAAAACGTCATGGGTTAACATTAGCTATCTTTGCGGCCTGTACCACAGGGTTAACGGCTGTCGTCTATCACTTGACGGCGAATACTATCGCAGAGCAAGCGGCTTTAGAAAAACAGAAATTATTAGACCAAGTGATCCCAACCTCTCTCTACAATAACCATCTTGCGCAAGATTGTTATATTTTGACAGATAAAGCATTAGGTAATGAAAAACCACATAAACTTTATGTTGCTCGTTTTAATGGTAAACCTGTCGCCGCCGCATTAGAATCAACGGCACCTGACGGTTATTCAGGGGCGATTGAATTATTAGTTGGTGCTGATTTTAGTGGCAAAGTACTCGGTGTTCGCGTGACAACACATAATGAAACACCGGGGCTAGGTGATAAAATAGAAACGCGTATTTCAGATTGGATTTACTCATTAAGTAACAAGTTTATTACCAGTGATCATGACTCACATTGGGCGGTAAAAAAAGATGGTGGTGATTTTGACCAATTCACCGGAGCAACTATCACACCAAGAGCCGTCGTTAATGCATCAAAACGCACTGCATGGTTAATACAATCTTTACCTGAAAAATTAGATACCCTTTCAGCTTGTGAGGCGAATTAAAATGAGTATGATCAAAGAACTGTTTTCACAAGGATTATGGAAGAATAACTCTGCTTTAGTTCAATTATTAGGGCTGTGCCCATTACTGGCAGTGTCTTCTACCGCGACCAATGCTCTAGGCTTAGGTCTAGCCACAACATTAGTATTAGTTTGTACCAATGTGGCAGTGTCTAGTTTACGTCGTTGGGTTCCCTCTGAAATTCGTATTCCAATTTATGTTATGATTATCGCATCCGTTGTTAGTGCGGTACAATTGCTTATCAATGCCTATGCTTATGGTTTATACCAATCGTTAGGAATATTTATTCCTCTTATTGTCACTAACTGTATTGTGATTGGTCGTGCAGAGGCGTTTGCAGCTAAAAATGAAGTTTTCCCTTCAGCAATTGATGGCTTTGCTATGGGATTAGGTGCAACAGCGGCACTTTTTGTTTTAGGGGCAATGCGTGAAATATTAGGTAATGGCACTTTATTTGATGGTGCTGATTTATTATTAGGTGAATGGGCGCAAGTATTAAGGGTTGAGATAGTACATTTAGACTCACCTTTCTTACTGGCTATTTTACCACCCGGTGCCTTTATTGGTTTAGGTTTTATGCTGGCCATAAAATACCTGATTGATGAAAAACAGAAAAAACGCGTTCCATCCACGACCAAAACCTATGAAAAAGAACAAGGTTGTGGCAGTCATATTGTTAAAAACTAATTTGTGAGCATAATGAATCAAGCTAAACGTATAGAAATTTTAACTAGGTTGCGGGATAACAATCCGCATCCTACTACTGAGTTAAGATTTAACTCCCCGTTTGAATTATTGATCTCCGTGTTACTCTCTGCACAAGCCACCGATGTTAGTGTTAATAAGGCAACAGCAAAACTTTACCCTGTTGCCAATACACCTCAAGCAATGCTGGAATTAGGTGTTGAGGGGATCAAATCCTATATTAAGACCATTGGCCTATTTAATACAAAAGCTGAGAATGTGATTAAAACCTGCCAAATATTGGTAGATAAACATCATGGCCAAGTTCCTGAAAATAGAGAAGCTTTAGAGGCATTACCCGGTGTCGGTCGTAAAACAGCGAATGTCGTACTTAACACCGCTTTTGGTTGGCCGACCATTGCTGTTGATACACATATCTTTCGCGTGTGTAATCGCACTAAATTTGCACCGGGAAAAAATGTTAATGAAGTGGAACAAAAACTGCTAAAAGTGGTACCGGCAGAATTTAAAGTCGATTGCCACCATTGGCTTATCCTGCATGGTCGTTATACCTGTATTGCCAGAAAACCACGGTGTGGCTCTTGTATTATTGAAGATCTCTGTGAGTATACCGAAAAAACAGATCCACAATAACATTGTGCAAATTTCTCTGTTTTTCTGATGCATATTACTTGCGTCATTACACACAATCGAATAAAACTATTGCCCACTTTTATTATTAAAATTGCCGACTTTCCGGAAAAATATGTTTCAAGACAATCCGCTGCTTGCTCAGCTAAAACAGCAACTCCATGCCCAAACACCGCGCGTGGAAGGCCTTGTAAAAGGGACAGATAAAGGCTTTGGCTTCCTTGAAGTTGATGGTCAGAAAAGCTATTTTATCCCTCCTCCTCAAATGAAAAAAGTGATGCACGGTGATCGCATTATTGCTGCCGTACATACTAATAATGATAAAGAGTCCGCTGAGCCTGAAGAGCTGGTAGAACCCTTTTTGACTCGCTTTGTCGGCCGTGTTCAGAAAAAAGAAGGTGATAATCGTCTATGGATTATTCCTGATCACCCTCTACTCAAAGATGCCATTCCTTGTCGTCCTGTAAAAAGCTTAACGCATCCATTTGCCGATCAAGATTGGGCAGTGGCGGAAATGCGCCGACATCCTCTTAAAGGTGATAAACATTTCCAAGCTGAATTAACTGATTTTATTACCGATAAAGATGACCATTTTGCACCTTGGTGGGTGACATTAATGCGTCATCAATTAGAGCGAAATGCACCTGAAGTAGACAGTGAAACATTAACCTTACATGATGATCTACCACGTGAAGATTTAACCGCGCTCTCCTTTGTGACCATCGATAGTGCTTCAACCGAAGATATGGACGATGCGTTATATATTCGTAAAGAAGAAAATGGTCAACTTTCACTGTATATCGCTATTGCCGATCCAACGGCTTATATTCAGCCTAATAGCAAATTAGATACCATTGCAGCACAACGTGCGCTAACAAACTATCTACCGGGCTTTAATATCCCGATGTTACCTCGTGAGCTATCAGATAATCTCTGCTCATTGCGCCCTAATGAAAAACGCCCTGCGTTAGTCTGCCAAGTGGGTATCATGGAGGATGGTGCATTAACCGATGAGATCCACTTCTACTCAGCATGGGTAGAATCAAAAGCAAAACTGGTTTATGACAATATTTCTGATTGGCTAGAAGGTGAAGAAACACAGTGGGCACCTGAAAATGAGATTGTTCATGAACAAGTCATGCTATTAAAAGAGATGAGCGAGAAACGTCATGTATGGCGTGAACAACATGCTCTCGTCTTTAAAGAGCGTCCTGACTATCGCTTTATTCTTGATGACAGTGGCAACGTATTAGATATCGTGGCGGAAAAACGTCGTACTGCCAACCGTATCGTGGAAGAAGCGATGATCACCGCCAATATTTGTGCGGCAAAGGTACTTAGTCGCAATCTCGGTTTTGGTATTTATAACGTTCATACTGGTTTTGATCCGCTCTATATTGATCAAGTCTCACAAACCTTAAAAGAGCACGGTATTGAAACCAACGCAGATGAGTTATTAACCCTTGAAGGTTTCTGTCGCTTACGTCGTGAACTGGATAATCAGCCAAACCAATTCCTTGATAGCCGTATTCGTCGTTTCCAAAACTTCGCTGAAATAAAAACAGAGCCAGGCCCTCATTTTGGTTTAGGCCTTGAAGCTTATGCGACATGGACATCACCGATCCGTAAATACAGTGATATTTTAAATCACCGTTTATTAAAAGCGATTATCAGCAAAAGTGCGGCAGAAAAACCGCAAGATGAAGATTGTGTTCGTATTGCCGAACGTCGTCGTGCTAACCGTATGGCCGAGCGCGATGTCGGTGATTGGTTATATGCGCGCTTCTTAAAACCTTTTGCTGGCACTGAGAGTACCTTTAATGCCGAAATTATTGATATTACTCGTGGTGGTATTCGGGTACGTTTAGTTGAAAATGGGGCTATTGCCTTTATTCCTGCACCATTTTTACATGCGGTACGTGACGAAATTCAATGTAGTCAAGAAACTGGCTCTGTCATTATTAAAGGCGAAACAGCCTATAAGCTCAATGACATTATTCCGGTACGTATTGAAGATGTGAAACTAGAAACGCGTAATATTGTTGCTCGCCCGATTTAACAGCTATTTAGCGTAATAGATATTATCAAGCTGATAACCTACTCAGGTTATCAGTTTTTTTATTCCATTTTGCGACTCTACAGATATATAAAGTGACACTGTCACTATTGATGCTAGTTTGCTAATAATAAAAATGCGCCGACCTTCAACAAGATAAGCGCACTATATGTAGAATACTAGGCTTCAATCAATGATTGGGGTTGTGATAAAAAACGACCTCAGCCTCCGGCCAATTTCACTTTCATCCCTTTCGCTTCTAATAAAGATTTAATTAAATCCCGTTTATCACCTTGGATTTCAATTAATCCCTCTTTAACACTGCCACCACAACCACATTTCTTTTTTAATTCAGCCGCTAATTTAGCCAGAGCTACATCATCCAAATCAATACCGGAGATAACACAAACACCCTTACCTTTACGGCCACTGGTTTGACGTTGGATACGCACAATACCATCACCAGCGGGGCGTGTAGGTTTCTGCTCTTCTTCTTTAATCCGACCAATATCAGTGGAATAAACCAGCCGAGAATTATTATCCATGTTGCACAACACCTTGTATAGAACGATTAATTTGCTGTAAAGTTTCCAGAGGATTTTCACTGCGTGTAATAGGTCTGCCGATCACCATATAATCCACCCCAGCCACTATCGCTTGCTCTGGCGTCATAACTCGACGCTGATCACCCACTTCGCTCCCCGCGGGTCGAATTCCGGGAGTGACCAATAAAAAGTCATCACCACACACTTGTTTAAAACGAGTGGCTTCATGGGCCGAACATACCACACCATCAAGACCACAGGCTTTAGCCAGTAATGCTAAGCGTTCGGCTTGTTCTGCTGGAGTTAGGTTAATGCCCAATTCAGTGAGATCGGATTGATCCATACTGGTCAACACAGTGACAGCGGTTAATAGCGGTGCCTCTTTGCCAAATGATCTTAAGCTCTCCTTTGCCGCACGCATCATACGACTACCACCACTCGCATGCACATTTACCATCCATACCCCTAAATCGGCAGCCGCGGCAACTGCTCTCGCCACCGTATTGGGTATATCATGAAATTTTAAATCTAAGAAAATATCAAACCCTTGCTGTTGCAATTGCGTTACAAATTGCGGTCCAAAGCGAGTAAACATCTCTTTACCAATTTTAAGGCGACAAGATGAAGGGTCGATACGTTGTGCAAAATCGAGTGCACTTTTTTGGTCTTCATAGTCTAGTGCCACAATAACGGGCGCGCAGGTAGAACTGGGCGATTTTTTATCACAATCAAATGACATTTTAAGGCCTTTATTTATCAAGAGACTATTAAAAGTGACATCGTCACTGACCATCTAAGCCACGTATCGGCTTAACGGTATCCCAAGAGCGACAGGATGGACAATGCCAATATAATGCATGGGAGGTAAAACCACATTTATGGCAACGGTAATCAGGTTTTGTGCGGATCTGCTCACCGACCATATAACGTAATAAGATCAGACTCTCTTTTGCGCGTCCTTCTTCTGCTTCAGCTAAATGATAGCGCATTAAACGATAGAAAAGTCGCATGGTAGGATGACGTTCTAGTTGGCGATTAATATATAACTGTGCGGCTTCAATGCCCTCTTTCTCTTCAATAATATCGGCAAGATAAAGCTCTGCAATGGCACCACAATTACTCTCGACACATTGACGTAAATAGGATCCCCAACGTGCGGGATCACCTTGAGATTGGAAGCATTCAAAAAGCATTGGCAAAGTTTCACTGACCATCTCTTTATCTTGCTCAATTACTTTCATTAATACATCAATGGCTTTATTTTTTTCATCGCGCGCGATATAGATACGACCATACATAATGGAAACACGGGCACAAAGTGGATCCATTTGCCCGGCTTTTTGTAGAAAACTTAGCGCATTATCAAGATTATCACTGCTCATTTCTTGCAATGCGAGTTCACAATAGAAATGAGCAATTTGCTCTTTAAGTTCATGTTGACCCAGTTTTACCAATTTCTCTGCGGTTTCTATCGCCTTACCCCAGTCACTGGTAAGTTGATAAATGGCTAGGAGGGATTGTAATGCACTTTGACGAAAATCCTGCTCATCAATCAGCTGTAAAAACATATGTTCAGCGCGATCATAAACCCCTGCTGCGACATAATCACGGCCAAGTTGCTGAATAGCGAGAAGACGTTGTTCAAAAGAGAGTGCTGCGCTCTCCATTAACGATTGGTGAATGCGAATAGCACGTTCAACTTCACCACGAGAGCGAAATAGATTACCTAAAGTAAGATGTGCTTCAAAGGCTGAGCTATCCTCTTTAAGCATTTCAAGGAACAGATCAACCGCTTTGTCTTGTTGATCAGAAAGTAAAAAGTTAACCCCTGCCACATATTCACGTGACAGGCGATCGGCATTTTGCTGTTTATCCTGTTGCGCACCACGACGCCCCATATACCAGCCATAAGCCGCAGCGACCGGTAATAACAGAAACAGCAACTCAAGCATCTATTCTCGTCCTTATTTTACAGTAGAAACGGCTGTAGAACGATTTTCTTGGCTTTCTTGTTTGGTTTGTTCACTTTCAAGGCGCTTAATTTTACGCTTTGCTCTTACTAATGATAAACGTACTCGCAAGTAAAAAACGCCACTGACGATCCAGCCCAGTACAAAACCAACACCAAACAGCGTGGCTAATAAAGTAGAGATACGATATTCACCTTGAGCAATAAGATAATTGAAGGTGATCACCTGATCATTATTTGAACCTAACGTCATGGCTATTACGACAATAGCTAGCACCAGAACAACCAAAATAAAAAGTAGAACTTTCTTCACATTATTTCCTTTTTATTCTCTTTTCTTTGGATAAGGGATAAAGGTAGCATTTTCACCACTCACAAAGAAAGTCATTTCTTAGAATCATCTGATTTTCGTATATTTTTTCACATAAATAGTGAAAAATAAATTCGCTATCTCAAAAAGAAAAACGATTATCAAGGTTTTAACAACAATCGTCGTTCAATCATCCAAAATGCACACCACACCAACACAGCACTAATCAGAATACCGATAATCACATCAGATGCCCAGTGCATACCTAATATTATTCGTCCGACAGTCACATCAATACCCCATAATATCCCTAAGCTGGCTAAAAAATAATGACGTCGTAACATACACAGCACAAACACAAATAAAGCCAGTGTTGCAGAGAATAAGCTGTGTCCAGAAGGAAAGGCATAACCGGTTTCTGCTCGCCAATGGCTTAATTGCCATTGAGGGATCAGCGACGAATGAGATAATCCATTATGCAACAGTTGCTCACGCTCAGGGCGAGACACTTGGTAAAAATGTTCTGGTGATATTGATAGTTGGTTACTGACCCAAACCACATAAGGTCGTGGCTCTTTAACGCTATTTTTTACAACCACTTTGATCAACTGCCCCAACATCAAAGTCGCGACCATAATAATTGCCAACTGAATAAATGCTTTTTTAGGTAGTTTAAGAATAAAAAAGAGCAAAACAAGGCAAAGTAATATAGTTAAAGCTCCCCAAGGTTTAGCCGCACTATTGGCTATCCATAAAGTGCTTTCGCCTCCCAGAGGATGTGCTGATGGTTGCCATTGCCATCCCAGAATAAGCACCACAATAGGTACAATCAAAAGCAATCCACTTCCTAAAAGCATCAATACTGATATTTGCTTATTCAATCTATTTGTCCTTATCTATTCTGTATGCACTGTTTTTATTTACTGATGATTAACTGATATAAATGATTAGTATAAACAATACCAGTTTAGCAATAAATAATTATGCAAGTAGGCTTAAAATCTGATAATTTGTTTAGGTGTGATTTATTAAGTGTGTGTGATCAAATTCCCTGCCGATTTAGACAAGGAACCATTTCAGTGTTTTATTTCTCTTTGTCCTCGTTATAAAGTGTATAATCTTGAACGAGAGTATCACCTGAAATTATGAGTCAAAAATAATGAAATTAAGACGTATCGCAGAAGCAAAACTCCCTACTCCTTTTGGTGAGTTTTTAATGGTGGGTTTTGAAGAAATTGCCACAGGAAAAGATCATGTTGCCCTCGTTTTTGGTGACATTTCTGGCACAAAACCCGTTTTATCCCGTATTCATTCTGAATGTTTAACTGGCGATGCACTATTTAGCCTGCGTTGTGATTGTGGTTTTCAGCTAGAAGCTGCCCTTTCACAAATTAGCAAAGAAGGCCGTGGTGTATTACTTTATCATCGCCAAGAAGGTCGCAATATTGGTTTACTTAATAAAATCCGCGCTTATGCATTACAAGACCAAGGATTAGATACTGTCGAAGCTAATCTAAAGTTAGGATTTAAAGCCGATGAGCGCGACTTCACCCTTTGCGCTGATATGTATAATCTATTAGGCATACATGAAGTACGATTATTAACCAATAATCCAAAGAAAATCGAAATAATGAAAGAAGCTGGGATCAACGTGGTAGAGCGTGTTCCATTAATCGTAGGACGTAATCCAAGTAATGCTCATTATCTTGATACTAAAGCGGATAAAATGGGACATATGTTATTTAAAAAAGCGCAATAACATAAATATCGGATAGATTATCAGCGTTATTATTCAATCCGGGTGATTTAGCCCGGATTTTATTTTCCTGCACTTACCCCCATCAAGCTACTGACTATTTTCAAGATGATTTTTTTATCCTTTAATTATTAAATTATATCATGTGAAATTTTATCATATGGCAAGCTGTTGACTCTTTAACTGGCTTTAAGCTATTTATAACTAAATAATTTTTAATAGGAATAGCATAATGCCATTACATTTTTCTGGTAGGATTTTTGCGTCTCTTTTATTAGCTGGGACACTATTAACAGGTTGCGATAACAATGATAACAACCGTTATGCAATTAAAGTGGGGGTGATTAATGGTGCAGAGCAAGATGTGGCAGAAGTCGCTAAAAAAGTGGCTAAAGAAAAATATGGTTTAGAGGTTGAGCTGGTGGGTTTTAGTGGCTCATTGTTACCTAACGATCCCACTGCAAACAAAGAATTAGATGCCAATGTGTTCCAACATCGCCCTTTCCTTGAGCAAGATAATCGTTCTCGTGGTTATAACCTCGTCGCGGTAGGCAATACCTTTGTTTTTCCTATGGCGGGTTATTCAACCAAAATTAAACATCCTCAAGAATTAAAACCCGGTGATACAATAGCACTGCCCAATGATCCAACCAACTTGGGGCGCGCATTATTATTGCTACAAAAAGAGAAACTGATCACCTTAAACCCTGACAGTGGCCTATTACCCACAACACTCGATATTATTGATAATCCACTTAAATTAAATATTATGCAATTAGAAGGTGCGCAACTACCTCGAGTATTAAACGATCCCCAAGTAACGGTTGCGATAATTAGCACAACTTATATCCAACAAATTAATTTATCACCAACCAAAGACAGTATTTTTATTGAAGATAAAAGTTCACCTTATACTAATATTATTGTTACAAGAGAAGATAATAAAGAAGCAGAGAATGTACGCGATTTTATTAAAGCCTACCAGTCACCCGAAGTGGCAACAGCCGCTGAGACTATTTTTAAAGGTGGTGCTATTCAAGGGTGGTAAACACGACTTATAATTTATCAGGTCACTTATAATAAGTGACCTATTTATTAATAGTTATGACCCAAAATAAAACTTTAATTTATTATTTTCATCTGCTTTAATTGATACTTGAAGATCATTACCATATTGATCATATATAATACAATTCATTTCTTCATCTTTCCTACTGGATGTAAATGCTTTTCCATATTCTATACTATAGCTCCAGAAACATACTCCATCCTCATCATTTGCTGATGTGACCGGAATTAAAGTATCTGGTTTAAAATGGAATTCCTTAGTGTAATAATGAGGCTTTAATGGAATTTTTTTAATATATTTATCAGTCGATGTGCTAATAATCTGATAATGACCTTTTTGAAAATAATGAAAAGATTTATTTTCTTCATACTCTACACTCTTAGTTATCGTTCTATTATTACCGTTAAACCTTAGATAATATTTCGTCAAGACATCACCTGATGTTTCTACATTTTTTTCTATTCTAGGATTTACCAGCGGTTCTATGTCTACATCTGCTTCTGTAAATATTTTTTTTGGTGCAACGTCCAGAATGATAAAATTTAAATAATCACTGTAATTATTTTTAAAGGCTGTAGTATACTCTTTTCCTTTAATGTGAGTCTGTGCACAAATCCTAAAGGTATCTATCACTTTATTAACAGAAAGATAAATAACACAAGTAGATGCATCAGGGGAGTTCAATGTTGCTTCTTTACTGCTTGGAAATACAAATCCATTTTCTTTATTAGATAAAGAAATATTATTGCGGTCAATAGGAAGATTTTTTTCATTTACAATATGTGTATTTCTATAAATATCTTCTTTGGCTATTTTTATGATACGACCATTTTTATCTAAAGCCTCTATATAAATAGTAATAGGTACCTGATGTCTACCATTAACATATGCAGTCGCTGTACTGTTATATCTATTAATATAAATATAAAATGCTCTTAGTTCATCAATATCATCCCAAGAGCCAAATTGGTTCTTAATAACCTCACCTTTCGATACAATTGTATTTCCCTCAACAGTCGCATAACCAGTCACCCAACCATTTTTTTCAACTATTGCATCACCACGAACAATAGCATATTCTGATACTTTAGCATTATCTTTAATAACAGCATTATCATATATTACAGCATCGTCAGATATTCTCGCATTATCTTTAATAACTGCATTATCATATATTACAACATCATCAGATATTGTCACATTATCTTCCACTAGCACATTACCATAAATCTCTGCATTGTCTTTTACTTTACTATTTCCCTTAACTATTGCATTACCGTAGATCTTCACATTATTTCTTATAATTGCATTATCTGTGACTTTAGCATTACCAAATACCATTACATTATCAAAAATAAAACAATTATCATCTCTGCTTAAATTACTTTCATTTTCTATCCATCCTCCTGGACTATCTGTATACACTCTTCTAATTCTATATAAAGTAACACCATTATATTCTTTTGTTTCACTCGTTATTTTATATTTCTTCATAAACACCTCCATAATAACACCCTGTTAATATTGTTATATTAACTTGATACTCATTAAAAATACGTTTAGCATTTAATGGTTAGTTTATAGTATTAGATGAAATCATTTGTCGATATTATGAAATATAAAAACATTCTATTATAAAAAAGAAAGCGAAGAATTAATTCATCATTCTTCGCCAACTAATTAATACTTACTAAATTATTTTACAACATATTACGAATAACATAATGCAAGATCCCGCCATGTTCAAAATAAGCCAGCTCAGTTTGCGTATCAATACGACAACGAGCCATAATAGTTTCTTGGCGACCATCTGCAAAAGTAATATTGACAGCGACATCTTGACCCGGTGTTAGCGAATTAAGCCCCGTTATCTCAATTTTTTCATCACCTTTGAGCCCTAAAGTCTGGCGTGATACACCGTTAGGAAATTCTAAAGGTAATACTCCCATACCAATCAAATTAGAACGGTGAATACGTTCAAACGATCCGGCTATCACCACTCGCACACCTAATAATCGTGTACCTTTGGCGGCCCAGTCACGGCTAGAGCCTGATCCATATTCATTACCGGCAATAATGGCTAAAGGCGTATTTTCTTGCTGATAACGCATCGCCGCATCATAAATGGCTAACGTTTCTCCCGTTGGAATATGTTTTGTAAAGCCCCCTTCAATCCCCGGCACCATTTCATTACGAATACGAATATTTGCAAAAGTTCCTCGCATCATGACTTCGTGATTACCACGTCTTGAACCGTAAGAGTTAAAGTCTTTTGGTTCAACACCATGCTCTCGAAGATAACGCCCAGCAGGGCTATCGGCTTTAATATTCCCAGCAGGTGAAATATGATCGGTGGTCACCGAGTCACCTAATATGGCTAAAATACTGGCTTGGTGAATATCTTTAATCGCCTCTGGTGTTTTTGTCATACCTTCAAAAAAAGGAGGATGGCGAATATAGGTAGAATCAGGTTGCCAAGCATATACAGGGGTATCTTGTATTTTTAGTGATTGCCAAGTTTCATCACCATCAAATACCGCAGAATACTCTTTATGGAACATCTGCGTTTTTACTTTTTCCACCGCATCGGCAATGGCTTTACTGTCAGGCCAAATATCTTTTAAATAGACTGGATTGCCCTGCTTATCTTCACCTAATGGCTCTTTGGTCAAATCAATATTCATATTACCAGATAGCGCATAAGCCACGACTAAAGGAGGAGAAGCAAGCCAGTTGGTTTTCACTAAAGGATGGATACGACCTTCAAAGTTACGATTACCTGATAATACAGCGGCTATAGTTAAATCATTATCTTTAATCGCCTCTTCAATCGGGGCTAATAAAGGCCCTGAGTTACCAATACATGTGGTACAACCATAACCAACCAAATTAAAACCAAGTTTATCTAAATAAGGTGTTAATCCCGCCAGTGCTAAGTAGTCAGTCACCACTTTAGAGCCGGGGGCTAGTGACGATTTGACCCATGGCTTACGCTGTAGGCCTTTTTCTACCGCATTTTTAGCCAGTAGACCTGCGGCCATTAAGACATTAGGGTTAGAGGTATTGGTACATGAGGTGATCGCTGCAATCACTACCGCACCATCCGTTAAGGTAAAAGGAGGCTGATTATCAATAGTGACCTGAGGATATTGAGCAAGAGGTTTTTTATTTGTTTCAAGCTCTACAGCAGCTTTAAATGCTTTTGGTACATTCAGCAAGTTAACTCTATCTTGTGGTCGTTTAGGGCCAGCAAGACTTGCTTCCACAGTGCCCATATCTAACGATAAGGTTGAGGTGAAAATAGGTTCATCACCGGCATGACGCCATAAGCCTTGCTCTTTACTATAGGCTTCAACTAATGCAATTTCTTGCTCTTCACGCCCGGTAAGACGTAAATAATCTAGTGTAATTTCGTCAATAGGAAAGAAGCCACAGGTTGCACCATATTCAGGTGACATATTGGCAATCGTCGCTCGGTCAGCAAGAGGCAAAGAAGCTAGTCCATCACCATAAAACTCAACAAATTTCCCTACCACACCATGTTGACGTAACATTTGCGTTACGGTTAATACTAGGTCAGTCGCTGTGATCCCCTCACGTAGTTTACCCGTTAATTTAAAACCTACCACATCAGGGATCAGCATTGAAATCGGTTGGCCTAACATCGCAGCTTCCGCCTCAATGCCACCAACGCCCCAACCCAACACGCCCAGACCATTGATCATAGTAGTATGTGAATCGGTTCCAACCAAAGTATCAGGGTAAGCAATATGTCGGCCATTTTGTTGTTCAGACCATATCGCTTTACCTAAATATTCTAAGTTAACCTGATGGCAAATGCCCGTTCCAGGAGGTACTACACGAAAACGTTCGAATGACTGTTGCCCCCAACGTAAAAAGAGATAACGCTCATAGTTACGCTGCATTTCAATTTCAACGTTTTTCTCAAAAGCATCATCACTGGCATATTTATCAACCATCACCGAATGGTCGATAACCAAGTCAACAGGAGAAAGTGGATTAACTTTTTCTACATTTCCCCCCAAAGATTTTACGGCTTCACGCATAGCGGCTAAATCAACAACGGCAGGTACACCCGTAAAATCTTGCATTAATACTCTTGCTGGGTGATAGGCAATTTCACGGGAGGCGTGGGCATTTTTTTGCCAATCCACCAATGCCTTAATATCATCTTCAACAACCGTATCATCATCAAGATAGCGGACTAAATTTTCTAGCAGAACCTTTAACGATTTAGGGAGACGAGTGATATCCCCTAATTGACGAGCAACTTCAGAAAGACGGTAATACTCATATTGATGAGTACCTACAGAGAGCGTAGAAAGACTCTCCTTTTTCAGACGTAACGACATAGCTCCTCTCCTTCTTATTTTTATGCTGACAGCAATCACAAACTATCAAAATAGGTAAGGTTATCTATTAACCATATCATAGAAAGAGAAATTTCGCTTACGGACCACACGATTTGTTAATATGATGTTATTGAGATTATATTACTAACAAAACTTAATCTCTTTCTTTTAACTTAATTAGGATTTAATGGGGGTATTATTGCAAATAAAGGATAATGTATATGAACAATCAACAAGCCGAACAACTAAAAAAGATTATGATGGCTGATAGTTATTTTGCACAACCTATTACGCCCCCTTTTCCACAGCCTTTAGCAATAAAATCATTACAACAGACACTTAATATCAAAGATACAGAAGGACTTGTTCAATTTATTATCGCTTCACCTAAACGTTTTAACGAATCAGAAAAAATGATCATGACACAGCTGAAAGATATACAAATTGCCTTAATCTCTATTATGTCGAATCATCTTTCAGTATTAAAAAAAGAAGATAGTGAAGCTTATTATCAACCAGAGCATTGGCTAGAAACCCTTAATCATTTGCCTTTGCTTAGCCGTAATAAAGTTGAAAGCAAACGACTTGATAAGCAAACATTTGATTTTTCAATTGCTCAAGCCTTTGTGCAACTGTTATTAGGTGCGGCCATTAATGCAGCGTCACCGTCATTAGCCGAGTTTATCGATTTTTTACGCAATCAGGGACAACAAATTGAACTAGGAATACGCCAATCCTTTGATAGCTATAAAACGATAACTATTGCAGGTGTGACGGAAATCCTTAATCATAATAATCAGCTTATTTTTGTACCTAAATTAAAAATAATGAGTCTACGTTTCTCACATCGAACAGCCAAAATGTTATTAGCCAGTTGTTCGGGGCGAAAATTTACGATTTCAGTAGAATACACAACAATCACCTCAATTTTTGATATTGGTGCACTTAATGATCCACTGATTAATCGACAATTTTATGCTTTTTTAAATAAGTTTCGTCAGTTGAATATTACTCAATCTGATTCATTTTTTAGTGGGGACTTTTTATTGCAATAGCATTAATGTTATAAGTTACATAATGATAAAAGGCGGGATAATATACCCGCCTTTGCGTATTAAACTAAAGGTAACTCGATATCTTTAAATAACTCTTCAATTTCTTCATTGGTGCGTAAAGCTGTCGCTTGTTCCACCAAATTACGTGTTAGATGTGGGGCAAAACGCCACATAAAGTCATACATATAACCGCGTAAAAAACCACTACGTCGAAATGCAATTTTTGTGGTGCTATAACTAAATTTATCACGCATATCAATAGCGACTAAGTCGCTATCAAGCATCGGATCAAATGCCATACTCGCAATCACACCAATACCTAAGTGTAGCCTGACATAAGTTTTTATTACATCCGCATCCGTTGCAGTAAAAACAATTTTAGGCTTTAAACCCACTTTACCAAAGGCTTCGTCAAGATCAGAACGCCCAGTAAAACCATGGGTATAAGTAACTATATCGTAAGTTGCAAGCTCTTGTAAGGTAACTTCACGCTTTTGCGCCAATGGGTGATCTTTAGTTACCACCACAATACGATTCCAACGATAACAAGGTAACATCACTAAATCGTTATACAGATGTAGTGATTCTGTCGCTATAGCAAAATCACTTTTACCACGGCAAACATCTTCTGCGATTTGTGTCGGTGAACCCTGATTCATATGTAATGACACTTCGGGATAACGTTCTATAAAACCTTTAATCACTGGGGGTAAAACATAACGCGCTTGTGTATGAGTGGTGGCAATAGAAAGCGAACCGCGATCAGGATAAGTGTGTTCCCCTGCAGCCGAGCGGATAGCTTCTGTTTTGGATAATATCTCACGAGATAATCTGACAATTTCTTCCCCCGCTGGCGTCACATGTGTTAAGTGCTTACCACTGCGAGAGAATATTTGTATACCCAACTCATCTTCTAGCATACGAATTTGTTTACTGATCCCCGGCTGAGAGGTATATAAACGCTCTGCTGTCGTTGAGACGTTTAAATCGTTATTCACCACTTCAACGATATAACGCAACTGTTGTAATTTCATAGAAGCACGATCCCTTTACAAAAGACTTATTATTCTGTTATTCCGCTCATATTCATATAACTAAAAAGAATAATAAATAAGCAATATATAACCACTATATCACTTATTTCATTTCGGTCTAACGTAATTAATAAGGTTATTTAGGTTTTATTATATCGAATAGTTATAAGCTATAAAAATCGGTAGAAATCTTGCTGTCTGTGGATGGTCTTGATTGTATTGTGATAATAACAATTTACTGATTCGATTTGCTGTTAAAACCACTGTACTATTGCCTAGTAAGCGTTGGAAAGTACAGTAAACGGTCAGGAGCTACGGAGTCATATTTAACGTAATGTACATACATAGAAGATGATCACCATCGAAGGTTAGCTCATATCAAATAAATCTATAAGATTGCATAGTTAAATTAATAGTTGAATTAGAATAGTAACCTATTGATTAATCAATATATCTAACAAAAGAAGCAAACGCCTTTTCATCACTATTCTCGATTATTTCATTAAAACTGATCATTCCAGTATAAATAGAAAAGGTTGGCTCTTTAATACTCCCATTAGGAAAAATAACTTTTTCATCTTTTGAGATAGTCGTGGTTAGTTTAGGTTCAACTTTATAATTAAAATAGATTTCTCCATCTGATTTATTGGATAACTTTCGTTCACCTTCCGTGCTTGATGGTGAATAATAGATGGATTGCTCATTCTTGCCTTCTACTATAATAGGGGCTAATGTGGTAAATAGTTCTATTTTTGAATGCTTATCATCGGTGATTGGAATAACTTCACTAATTCGCATATATCTTTTGTGAATGGTAGAAACTGGTGATAATTCTATTTTTACTAACTTCCAATTACACCATCCCCCTCCATCAATAGGCACGATATAGGTCGCGGTTTTATTATCCTCTGCTATTTTACGATCTACCTCTACTTTTTGTGTTAAAGAGGAGTAAGAGACTTCGGTATAATCAGAATTAAAATGAGAACGTTCACACTTATTAGATGTATAAGTACCTCGGACTTGCACTACCATTTCAGGGGAAATAGTTGAATAAACCGTGATTTTTTTGCCATCATTATTCATATTGACAGGAAATTTATTATCAAGATATATATTGATATACTCACCACATCCACTTAATAATAAATAAGGGATAAAAATAAGTGATTTAATCATTGTCATTAGCATAGTTAATCCCCATTCAACTCCGCTCACCTGCTTAAAATCGCAATCGCATATCCCTTCTTACACTTTAGACAGCAAAAAACCACTTACCCCCCAAACAGATTAATCAATCAATATATCGAACAAAAGAAGTAAACGCTTTTTCATCACTAT
>NZ_CAWQNB010000012.1:0-2912 GCF_963896135.1 Proteus sp. G2609
GAAATATACGCATATTGAGTGTGTTAAATAAAAATAGTGGCTTAATTAGCATGATATTTTAATTAAATTGAGCTTAACAGCTAAATATATTGACCAATTTGGACTGCTCATGGAAAAAGGACAGCATAATTCAATGTAATTGATTTTTAATACTTTAAAATCAATGGATTATATGCGCTATTTTTGATTTAACATTTCTGTTACAAAATATATTTTTATGTACATAGTGTTTCTTGGGCTGCGAGCAATTTGTCTATTTATTCATCATATTTTATGCTGATAAATACTTTTTATGACTGTTTTTACAGCATGATATAGCGATATTTCAACCAGTTTACGCTAAGTGACTTATCCTAGAGAGATACAAAAAAAACGGGCTGTTTACAGCATATTGATAAGATTTTATTATCCTTTACCGAAGTCTTACCGTGCGCACTGGCTAAGATGACAGACATGACTAACGGATTGTTTTTAAGACAATCATTTAATTTAATTTGTCGTTTTTGATAAAAGGATATTGTTATGCCAACTCCTTGCTATATTTCCATTGAAGGAAAAACTCAGGGCAACATCACTGCAGGCGCGTTTACTGCAGATTCTGTCGGCAACATTTATGTACAAGGTCATGAAGACCAAATGTTGGTACAAGAATTTTCTCACGTGGTGACGGTTCCGACTGATCCGCAATCAGGCCAACCTTCTGGCCAACGTGCGCATAAACCGTTTCGTTTTACCGTGGCATTAAACAAAGCCGTTCCTCTGCTGTATAACGCATTGGCTTCCGGCGAAATGTTGCCAAAAGTTGAGTTAAAATGGTATCGCACGTCTGTTGAAGGTAAACAAGAGCACTTCTTTACCACCACACTGACTGACGCGACGATCGTGAACATCGATTGCCAAATGCCTCATTGTCAAGATCCGGCTAAAGCCGACTTCACGCAACTTATCGAAGTTTCCCTCTCTTACCGCAAAATTGACTGGGAGCACACTGTTGCTGGAACGTCTGGTGCGGATGACTGGCGTGCGCCTCTCGAAGCGTAATACCGTTATGACGAGTCCTTGGGGGCTCGTCCTTATTTTGTATTGTTCCCTTTTCTTTATCCATTTTTGCATGGAGGCAGATTATGCTTAGCAAAGATCCGAAATCAACGCCCATTGACCCGGCATCCGTTTTAAAAGATGAAGCCATCAATCAAGTGAAAAATAGGGTGCAATCCAAAGTGAACGAAACGCTATCGACACCCACGCAAAAGGTGGCCGGGATGGCCTCAGCAGCGGCCTCGCTCACGCAATCAGCCAGCGCATCGGCCAATCGCGTGACGGCTCATCCCCTGATCCACGGTGGCGGTTTTACCGGTGGACAAACATTCGCTGAAAACCAAGCACTCCAAGCGGCCCATGGGGCGTTACTTGATGCATTAGGCATGGACAGCCTCGAAAGTGGTTTGGTGTTCACTTGCACCATTGGTGGATTGCCTGACGACACCTTTCAAGTCACCGAATTTAATCTTACCGAAGGATTATCCTCGCTATTTTCGCTGTCCATCAGTGCGGTCAGTGCCTTACCCTTTATCGATTTTCAGCGCCATCTTGGCTTAGCCTCATCATTAACGGTCAAACGCGATGGGGTGTTGATCCGCAAAGTCAACGGTATCTTAGCCGGGGCAGTACAAGGCAATACCGACGGAGTGAAAACGTGGTATCACTTCGATATTCGCCCTGAAATGTGGGTGATGACCCTCAATCAAGACAGCCGTATTTTTCAACATCAATCGGTGCCGACCATCTTAAAAACCTTATTGGATGAGGCCCATGTTAAAGCGGATTGCCAATTCTACCGTGAAGATCTACACCCTGAACGTCTCTACACCACCCAAAAACGCGAATCGGCATTTGATTTTTGGTGTCGACTGGCGTTTGAAGAGGGCATTAACTTCTGGTTTGAAGAAGAACAACTGTTTTACAGCGATGAACATATGGGGATGACGGCGGGTATTCACCTCACCTATAACCCGCAGGCCGACACCGATATCAGCGATAGCACTGCCATGACTTGGCAATATGGCGAATATTTGTGTGTGGATGAAACTATCCATAAAGACAACAACTTTGTTCGTCCTTCTTATCCGTTGTCTCATGAAAACAAAATTGAGCAGGGAGGACAGCACAGTGTGTTTGAAAGTTATGGTCGTTTTCAATTAGACGATGAAGGTCGCCCCCTAACACAGGTGCGCTTTGAGCAATTACGTAACGGCAGCAAAGTGGGGCAAGCGACAACAAACTGTTTTGCGCTGATGCCCGGCAAAATCTTCACCTTATCTCAGCATCCCCATCAGCCGATGAATGATCGCTGGCAAGTGATCAGCGTCAGCCATCATGGTGTACAGCCACTGGCGGACAATAGCGGGGGCGAAGGCACACAACTGTCGAATAGCGTCTCCTTTATTCCGGGCACGCAAGAGTGGCGTCCCCCTTATCGTTATAAACCGACGGCGGACGGCGATGAAGTGGCGACGGTGGTGGGACCGCCGGGGGAAGAAATCTACGTCAATGAATATGGCGCCGTGAAAGTGCATTTTCATTGGGATCGTCGGGGAAGTGCCGATCACAGTGCTTCATGCTGGGTGCGGGTTGCCATGGGTTGGAGTGGAAATGGTTATGGTTTTTCTGCGGTACCGCGCATTGGCACGCAAGTGCTGGTCAGCTACCTTAATGGGGATATCGACAGACCGATGATTACCGGTTGTACCTATGATGGTCGTAACGCACCACCGATTAAGTTCCCAGAGAATAAGACACAAACCACTTTCCGTAGCCAAACCCACAAAGGGGAAGGTTTTAATGAACTGCGTTTTGAAGATGCCGGCGGTAAGCAAGAGGTGTTTCTTCATGCGCAGAAGGATATGAATACC
>NZ_CAWQNB010000013.1:0-92026 GCF_963896135.1 Proteus sp. G2609
TTGGTCTTTGTCACAAAATACCGGCGAAAAATATTTGATCAGGATGCAATTGAAAAATTGCGAAGCTACTTTGCCAGTGTTTGTGCTGATTTTGATGTTGAACAGGTTGAAATGGATGGGGAACGGGATCACGTTCATTTACTGATTAATTACCCGCCAAAACTGGCGATATCTAATCTGGTTAACAGCCTTAAAGGGGTATCGAGTCGATTACTTCGACGTGATCGTCCTGATATTGCCCAACGTGATTACTACAAGGGGGTTCTTTGGTCGCCAAGTTATTTCGCGGGGAGTTGTGGTGGCGCACCAATATCCATTATCCGCCAGTACATTGAGCAACAGGAAACACCGAGTTAGTTAAAAAACCGCGCCTTATATCCCCGACCTGAAGGACGGGGTTTTACGGTGCTTTGGATAAATTGTTATAGGCTATAACTAAAGTCGTTAGCCTAATAATTGAGATTTGGTTAATTCGTTGAGAGAGGCAATTTTAACATCGGCTAATCCCCAACATTTGTCATTAAACTGCTCCGCTGCAGGCACAACAATTGAGCGCATTCTTGCGGCTTTGCAAGCAATCATACCATTGCGTGAGTCCTCTAAAGAGACACAATTAATGGGTGCGACATTAAGTGCCTTAGCAGCATTGAGATAGACTTCTGGGTGAGGTTTACTGTGCGCTAAATCAGCTGCAGAGACAACAGCAGAGAAGTAATGACGAATATTAAATAACTCAAGTACACGCTCTAGCATAAAATGCGGTGATGCTGAGGCTAAGGCTATCTTTAAACCTAATGATTGACATAAAGATAGGGCATGTTCAACACCAGGGAGTAGCGGTTTTTTATCTTCAATAAGTTGTACAACGCGAGCAATCATTCTCTCTTTAGCTTCTTGTTGTGTTACGCCTTGCCAAGGTGACACTTGATACCAAAGTTCGATAACTTGATCTATTCTTAAGCCGACGGTGTCGGGCATGCTGTCAGCAAGTGATAAATCGACACCTAATTGTGCAAAGACCTCATGTTCTGCTTGTGCCCAAAACGGCTCTGAGTCGATTAGCAAACCATCCATATCAAAAATAGCGGCTTCAATGGGCAATTTAAAAGACATGTTTACTCTCCATAATAAGGTCTATGTTGATGAAAAATGATTGTAGCAAGAGTTGATTGGAAAATCTTTTTTAATCAGTTTCTTATTTCTTTTAAAAAATAAATAGAGAAAATGATAGCTATTAAATTATTGACATATTAGCCGTTAATTAGATTAGGATATTTAGGTGCATATTGCCGAATTCTATGAGTGAGGACAAAATGAGTTATCAACATGCAGGAATATATGCCATCGTAAAACGTGTTATTGGTTGGCTTATTTTTATTCCTGCCTTTATTTCAACGACAGTTTCGTTGATTGAGTTAGCTGCGATGCCAAGAGCAAATGGCGAGGGTGTTAATGCTGTGATTAATGATTTTTTTCGAGTATTAGCAGAAATGGTACAATTTAACACCCCGTGGCTAGACTTTTTTTGGCGTCATTCTCCAGTACCCAACACTCAAATAGGTTTTAGCCAACAGAATATTATCTTCTTTGTGATCTTCTTTTTAATGTTTATTGGCTTAGCACTGAGTGCATCAGGGTTAAGAATGTATCGCCAAGTGAAATATTTAAAGGAAAATATTCAAGATCAACTAATTATTGAACGAGCACTAAAAAGTGGTATTACAGCGCAAGAGCTAGAGCAGAATATAAAATTGCCAAGACATACACTATTTACTCAAGTCATGGTGCTGTATATTTCACCTATTATTGTGATCGCAATTGGTTATTTTCTGCTGAAATTTTTAGGCTGGTAGTTATCTATCACATTGATTTAATTAAAATAAACCTCGCAGGGTGACATTTTGCGAGGTTTATTTTTATCTATCGGTAAATAAAATCAGATTGTTTTAGTGTGTGCCGAGCAAATCATCAATGATTTTTCTGGCTGCTAGGTAATCTTTTTCTTCACCGAATAAATGACAGCGATTAAGGAAATAGTAGAGTTGGTAGATAGGCTGGCGTGATAGGAATTTTTCAGATAAAGGCCAGATGCTTTGGTAACCATCAAAAATATTGGCCGGCACAGAAGAGCATAGCGGTAACATGGCAATATCACATTCGCGATCACCCCAATAACAAGCAGGATCGAACATCGTTCCTTCAGATTGACCTATAGCAGCACAATTTTTAGGCCATAAGTTGCCATGTAATAGCGAGGGTTGTGGATGATGATCGGCTAAACGGTGATTAATGATTTGAATGATTTCTTCTATATCACCGAAAACCATCCCTTTCTCTGAAGCGAGTTGCAACTGGATACCGATACGCTTTTCCGAATAGAAGTAATTCCAGCGCTTCTCCCAACCATTTGCTTGAGGAGTGGTATCTATATGGGTATCGAAATCAAAACCATAACGGGGTTGTTCTTCCCATTGATGCAATTTAGCTAACTGTTGACCAAAACAATACGCGCTGTGAGGTGTAAAAGGTTGCACAGGCAGAAATTCTAACAGTAAGAAGCTAGTATCTTTACTATTGCCAATGCCTAATACGCGAGGAATACGGATCGTTTGGCTTTTTGCCAACATTTCAAGCTGTTCTGCTTCATTTTTAAAGGTGGGCAAAAATTCCCGTAGGTTAGATTTTACAAAGACAGGGATCTCACCATATTGAATTTTCCAAGTGTGGTGTATATCACCGCTTGAAAGGTGGTGTTTTTCGCTGATCTTTGCTGAAAATCCTAAATTTGATTCAAGCAAACGACCAATATTCTGCCACATAGATTACACCTCGCAAAGTTGTTTACTTAGTAGACCCAAATAGTAACGAGCGATGTTTATACTATGACAATAACACTTTAATTAAATCAATACAGTATAAAACTAAAAAACGGGATGATTATCCCGTTTTTATAGTAATAAAGATTTTCATTAGGCATTGGCGGGTTTAGTTTGCCGTTTTATTTTTGCCAATTTAATCTGATTACAGAGTAATGCAATAATAAAGAACACCGCTTGCGTGAGTACAATAGAAGGGCCTGTGGCACCGTCAATATGAAAACTGATAAATGTACCAATAACACTCGATATAACAGAAAAAAGGATAGCGAGTGTGATCATTCGAGAGAAGCTTCGCGTTAATAGATAAGCGGTGATCCCCGGAGAAATCAGCATGGCGACCACTAAAATAATCCCAACGGCTTGCATCGAGGCGACAATCGTTAACGCCAAAATAGAGAGTAAGCCATAATGTAATAAAGCGACCGGGAGACCGACAATTCTTGCTTGATTAGGATCGAAACAATACAACATAAAGTCTTTTTGTTTAACCAGCATAATAGTAATAGTAATTAAACAAATAGCACTAATCTGTATAAGCACATCTGGGGTGATACCTAAGATATTACCAAATAATATATGCATTAAATGTTGGTCAGTATCTACACTAGCGAAGATCACCAAACCGACAGCAAACATACCAGAAAAGACAATTCCCATTACCGTATCTTCTTTTATTCGGCTATGCTCTTTTAAATAACCTGTTGCAAATGAACAAAATAGGCCCGAAAGAAAAGCCCCTATCGTTAAAGGAATTGCAGTGACATAAGCTAATACCACGCCAGGTAAAACAGCGTGAGAAATAGCATCTCCCATTAGTGACCAACCTTTTAACACCATATAGCAAGATAAAATAGCGCAGGCGATACCAATGATAACCGCGGCAATAATTGCACGTTGCATAAAAGGATATTGAAAAGGTTCAATGAAAAATTCCATTAATTCATTCATAGTTGCACCTCTTCTTGTTGAGTAACGTCTTTTGGATGCTGGGATTGTGAAATAAGTGCTTGTGAACTTTGACGTGCGCGGCGACGGGCTGCCAACATGCCATGTTTAGGCGCAAATAAGAAGGCTAATAAGAAAAGGGCGGTTTGCATTGTGACGATAACGCCCCCCGTAGCACCATTAAAGAAATAACTTAGATAAGCACCAACAGCACTGGTTACTGTACCAATACAAATAGCGATAATAGCGAGTCGTTTAAATTGGTCAGTGAGTAAATAAGCGGTAGCGCCGGGAGTAACCACCATAGCAATAACTAAGATAGCGCCGACCGTTTGTAGCGCAGCAACGGTACATGCACTGAGCAAGGTAAAGAAGATGATTTTTAGTTTTAAAGGGGATAAACCAATAGAGCGAGCATGTACTTCATCAAAAAATACAACTAATAAATCTTTCCACATACAAAATAGAATAAGAAAAGAGACACCAGTAATGATAACGACTTGCCAGACATCTTCATCAGCAATGCCGAGAATATTCCCTAAAATAATGGTCTGAACGTTGACGGCAGTAGGGTTTAATGAAACCAGCAACAGACCAAAAGCAAAAAAAGTAGAAAAAATAAAGCCGATCACCGCATCTTCACGTAATCTTGTGATGTGACGAATAAAAGTCATTGATAAAGCAGCAAGTAGACCCGTAAAAAAAGCACCCACTGCGTATGGCAGCCCTAAAATATAAGCACCGGCAACGCCGGGAACGACGGAGTGGGAGAGGGCATCTCCCATTAATGACCAACCTTTAAGAATAAGGTAAGAAGATAAAAAGGCACAGACAGCACCAACTAAGGCACTTACCCAGATAGCCTTTACCATATAGTTATACTCAAAAGGTTGTAGGAGTAATTCTAGCATCGCTAATCTCCTTGTTTACGCTTACTTTGATGAGCGGGAGTATGTTGTTCATGGTGACCATAGAAAACGGCAGCGCGTTCATCATCAGTAATAACGGTAAGTGAACGTGGATCGTCGTCGTCGTGAAGATCAGGGCCTGATAAGCTGATATGACGCAATACGCCACCAAAAGCATGCTCTAAATTCTTTTGGGTAAAGGTGGTTTCTGTTGGCCCGCTATCAAGCACTGTTCTATTAATTAAAATAACGTGATCACAAAACTCGGGTACACTACCTAAGTTATGAGTTGATACTAATACTAGGTGACCTTCTTTACGCAAGTTACGTAATAATTCAATAATGGCATTTTCTGTTTTTACGTCCACGCCAGTAAAAGGTTCATCTAATAGCAGTACGGTGCCTTCTTGTGCCATTGCTCGTGCTAAGAATACCCGTTTTTTCTGCCCACCAGATAGCTCACCAATTTGGCGATGTCCAAGGCCTGATAAACCGACACGCTCTAAACAAGCTTCAACCACTTCATGATCTTGTTTCGATGGAATACGAAAAAAACCCATTTTTCCATAACGTCCCATCATCACCACATCAGAAACCAGTACAGGAAAGTTCCAGTCAACTTCCTCTGTTTGTGGCACATAAGCAATCATATTCTGTTTAAGTGCTTGCTGAATAGGTCGATTATTTAATGTTACGGTACCTTTTGAGGGTTTGACTAATCCCATAATGGTTTTAAAAAGTGTGGATTTACCACTACCGTTGATGCCCACTAGGGCACAAATTGTGCCACCAGTGATAGAGAAACTTGCATCATAAATAGCAGTGTGACCGTTGTTATAGGTTACCGTTGCATTATCAACAGTAAGAGTAGGATTTATTTTTTTATCATTCATTGTCCAAATCCTTTCGCAATGGTATCGACAGTAATATTAAGTAGATCAATATAAGTAGGCACTTCTCCACCTGGGGCAGAAAGTGAGTCTACATAAAGAACGCCACCATATTTTGCACCAGTCTCTTTACTCACTTGTTTAGCAGGTTTATCGGAAATCGTACTTTCGCTAAACACGACAGGAATATGATGTTCTCTTACGGTATCAATCACGTATTTTACTTGTTGTGGGGTGCCTTGCTCTTCTGCATTAATTGGCCATAAATACACTTCTTTAAAACCATAATCATTGGTTAAATAGCTAAAGGCACCTTCACTCGTTACTAACCAGCGTTTTTCTTCAGGAATACGCGCTAATCTTGCTCTTAATGGCGCATCAAGTTGTTTAATTTGTTCAGCGTAACGCGCGGCATTTTGGTTATAAATTGCAGCATTATCTGGATCGTGTTCAACGAGCGCTTTACGAATATTTTCGATATAAATTAATGCATTATTAGGCGACATCGATGCATGTGGGTTTGGGTTGTTTTTATAAGCCCCTTCACGAATAGGCATAGGGGTAATACCTTCAGTGACAACGACCGCAGGCACATTACGTAATTCATTGAAAAAACGTTCAAACCAACGCTCAAGGTTTAACCCATTCCATAAAATAAGATCAGCTTTTTGCGCTTTGACAATATCTTTTGGTGTTGGTTGATAATCATGAATTTCTGCACCGGGTTTGGTGATAGATTCAACAACGGCAGCATCGCCAGCAACATTTTGTGCGATATCTTGGATAATAGTAAAAGTCGTGACAACTTTTAGCTTATCTTTTGCCTGTGCAGGGGTTATAAAGAAGATTGAGGCAACTAAGCATAATGCCGTAAGCGAAATTTTATTTACAGAGCGGAACATATCCATATTATATAGCCTTATAATTTTCGTGGAATTCTCTAACTGATAATGATTATCAATATCATTTCAAAAAAGTCAAGTTATCTCTGTGTGAAAGTGAAAATAGCTATTTGATAACAGCTGATACTAAGATAACAGCATGTATTTCAATAAATGTTAAGTAAATTGTCGTCTTTCTTTATAAAAATTAACAATCGATGGTAACTATTGGTGTGAAAGGTTGTTTAATACTCACAATTGATGAAATTTACAGCCAAATCATGGCTTACTGCTGGTTAAGGTATCTGTTTTTATGAGAGAAGCTTATCCTTAGTCCATTTTTTTAATGGACAGCGTTAGGTTTGTGTTTTTTAATAATCTCCTATAAAGCATAGGGCGAAATGATGAGGATAACGTGTGAAGACCAACATAATATTTCCTTTGGCAATTTTACTGCTGGCAGGGTGTGCAGATCCCAATCACCAAACGGCGAAAAAAGAGACACCGCGATTTTTAAATAGCCAGCCTGTAGAGCACAGAGTTAATAATGCCTCAATTTCTACTGCTCAATGGAAAAACACCCCTTTTGATGAGCATATTAAACAAGCTTCAGCCCGTTATGGTGTTGATGAAACCTTAATTAAAGCCATTATTCAGGTAGAATCTAATTTTAGGCCAGAAGTGATAAGTAAATCGAATGCGGTTGGATTAATGCAAATAAAGGCATCCACTGCGGGGAGAGATATTTATCAAAATAGAGGAAAAATAGGGCAACCAACCACCGCTCAGCTAAAAGATCCGGCTACTAATATTGATTTAGGGACTGCTTATATTCAATTATTAAGAGAGCGCCATTTATCTGGGATCTCCAATCCTGAAACACTCTATTACGCGACTATTTTGGCTTATGTGAATGGGGCGGGTGCATTACTCAGAACTTTTGATAAAAATAGAGATGCGGCGATTGCCAAAATTAATGCCATGAGCGCGGATGATTTTTATCGTTACGTTGAAAAAAATCATCCTGCATCTCAAGCACCACGCTATTTAGCGAAGGTCAAAGCAGCCTATCATTTAGCGGATAACTTTTCTGATAAGCTGGCAGCCGCCGCTGATTGAGCTTGTTGTAATAAAGCGGGGAGGTCAGCAATGATTTCAAGTACACCATTAATCATAAACTGAACTCCCATGCAAATTAATAAAAATCCCATAACACGAGAAATAGCATCGATACCACTGTGACCGAGATAGCGCATAATACCGGTTGAACCGCGCAGTGAAAGCCAAACAATCAGGCTAATTAAAAAGAAAGTGGTAATAGGTGCAACGTACAATACCCATTGCGCAATATCTGTACGTGAAGGAATTGATGCTGCTGTACTGATGATCATCGCAATTGTCCCCGGCCCTGCGGTACTTGGCATGGCTAAGGGCACAAAAGCAATATTGGGCGCCTGAGGATTTCGATGCGGATTTTTTTCTTCTGAAAGCGGATCGTCCACATTGGGAGTATGGGGAAATAACATACTAAAACCAATAAAAGCAACGATCATCCCCCCTGCAATACGAAGGCCTGGAATAGAGATACCAAAGGTCGTCATTATTACACGACCCGCATAAAAAGCGATGGTCATAATAATAAAAATATAGACACATGCCATAAAGGATTGTTGATTACGCTGTTCCTTGGTCATATTCCCCGACAGACCAAGCCAAAGCGCGACCGTGGTGAGTGGGTTAGTTAGCGGTAGAAGTAAAATAAGACCAAGACCGATAGCCTGAAAAAACTGGTAAACAGAGTACATAGAGTGTAAAGGCTCCTAACAACAGGTAATTAAGGCTACCGATCATAGCAAATAAATAGTAATAATAGTGTTGATATCAAGAAATATTTTTATATTTATAAGAAGGTTATGGGTATTTTTTCATTAACCACTCAAGATGTGTTTTCACCGCTTGCCAATCATAATCGGTAATACTATAGATACAGGTATCTCTGCGCTGACCGTTGGTGGTTAAACGATGATTACGTAATATGCCATCGAGTTTTGCACCTAAACGCTCAATCGCTCTACGACTGGTTTGATTTAAGATATGAGTGCGGAATTCAACAGCAATACATTGCAGATCTTCTAATGCATATTTAAGTAATAGATATTTCGCCTCGGTATTAATACCCGTTCTTTGTACCTCTTTTGCATACCATGTTGAACCAATCTCTACTCTAGGTGTATGGTTATCTACGTTCATATAGGTCGTCACTCCCACCACACGCTCACGGCGTTTATCAATAACGGCAAAAGGAAGCATTACTCCTTGTTTTTGTAATTGTCTTTTATGCTCAATATCTTGTTTTAATGTAGTGACAGAAGGAACTGTGGTAAACCAAAGTTCATCAGGCCTATCTTTAGCAATCAGTTCACGTAATGGTGATGCATGCTCCATGCTTAATGGTACTAAACGTACTAAATTACCTTCTAAGGTAGTCCAGTCTGTTATCTTTCTCATAGGCGATTCTCTAAGTCGGTGTATTAAATAGTTTCAAGGCAAGAATACTTTTTATACATAACAAATTTATTAATTGGTACGCTTATTTTAACGGTGATTAAAAATAGCTTAAGAATTTGTTTTTGTATAAAGAGAAAAATAACGTCATGAGTGTTTAACAACAGAGAATGACAGCTTAGCAACAGGGCAGGATACCGATGTCATGCTAATCTATACTTATTCGATAATCTTAATGAAGACATAGCAATAAAATAATAGGTAGCAATATGACAGATACCACCAACACCATCGAATGGGATGACTTTTTACGGGTAGAAATGCGGGTTGGCACAATTATAAGTGCTGAAATAAATAAAAAAGCTAAGAAACCCGCTTATGTAATGGAAGTCAGCTTGGGAGAGCTAGGGACTAAACGCTCTAGTGCGCAAATTACCGTGAATTATACCCCTGAAGAGCTAATTGGTCGCCGAGTTTTATGTGTTTGCAATTTTCCTATTAAGCGGATTGCAGGGATCAAGTCTGAGGTGTTGATTACCGGGGCTGCTGATGAAAACGGTGCTATCGTTCTCGCAGAATTTAATTTACCTGTGCCTGATGGGGCTCGTTTAGCATGATCTATAGCTAATAGTCCTTTTCTTTTAACGCTCGCAGCGATTTTGTTATAGTATTTATTTCACTGTGAGCGTTAATGTGTAAGGGGATGTTTTGTTATTACCTGAATTACATTTGCGATGTTATACACAAGATACGGTATCACATCAGCATGAGAATATCTGGCAGATCATCTTTGGCTTAACCGGAACGATGGAAGTTAATTTCAATCGGCAAGATTTTCTTATTTCTCAACAAAACTATTTAATTATCCCACCTACCATCGATCATGCTTTTGCCGGTCATCTCAATAATAAAAATCTTATTTTAGAACTTCCTGTCACATCACAGTGGCGACTGAATGAAAGAGGGGGAATGTTTGCCTTATCACCCGCAGCAATAGGATTATTAGCGTGGGTGCATCAATACCCTCAAGCGCCAGAGCATCATACCACTCTCGCACGTCTGCTATTAGCCCAAATGAAAGTACAACCAAGCTGGGGGGATAAATTAGATCTCTGGCTAGAAGATAAACTGCATATGCCATTAACAGCTTCTGATATTGCTGGTGCATTAAACATATCAATCAGTACGCTACAGCGCAAAGTAAAAGCGGAATTAGGCATATCTATTATGCAGTATGTGATGCAAAAGCGACTCGCTAAATCCGCAGAGTTGCTCAAATACACATCATCAACGATTGAAAATATTGCTTTAGCGGTAGGGTATGATTCACATTCGGCTTTTAGCCAAGCTTTTCGTCAATACTTTCATAAAACCCCCAGTGAATATCGACAGTAAACGACTTACTGATAAAAATGCTGACTTTTGATGTGTGACTTGTTAATTAATTAATTTTATTAATTTATTTTTTATTCTCTATTTATTATAGATAAATAGAGAACAACAAGGTTATATTATTTGTATAGTCTTTTTTTGAATGTATTTAATTGATTATTAATATTTTTTGTCAAAATCCATATGTATTGCTAAAATAATATTAACTAATATTTTTAAATTGGATATGTAAATGAATTTAATAATAAAGGGGCTTCTTTATCCTTTTTTTGTTTTCTTTTCAGCATATGCATTATCTTTTGGGTGCAGTGTTGATAATGGATATGATATTGAGTCTGGTAATTATAATATTTATGTGCAATTAGAGGCTGAGGTGCAACCTTATCAGAATTTAATTGTTGATCTCTCTAGGCATTTAAAATGTTGGAATAGTTATGGTGGATGGCAAGATGTTGACCATATCAATTTAGAACCAGGGACGGGCTTATCTGGGCCACTATTTAATTTTAGTGGTTCAGTATATTGGTATGGAAATACATATTCATTACCTTTAAATAGTGCGACTAAAGTTTTACATATCGGTGATCTTACCCCTATGCCGATGCCAATGATGTTGTATTTAACGCCTATAAATAACTCACCAGCAGGAGGAGTACTCATTAGATCGGGTGAAACTATTGCAACTATTAATATGTATAAAATAGCGGATTGGGATGGTGGTAATCCTAAATATTTTACGTGGGAAATAGTGTCTAAATATGATGTTACAATGCCAATTAGTGGATGCGACGTTAGTAGCCGAAATGTCAATGTTAATTTACCTCCTTACCCAGGCGAAGCACCGGTCAATTTAAATATTCACTGCGCGCAACCACAAAATATATCATTTTATCTTTCCGGACAAACCACTAATGATGATACAACCTTTATTAATTTAGCAGGCTCTGCAGGGGAAGTCTCTAAAGGTATGGGGGTTCAATTAATGCGTAATGGATATGTAATCCCTGCTAATAAAGCAATATCTTTAGGTAGAGTTAATTCGTCGACTTCGTTAGGTTTAAAGGCGAGGTATGGTATGACTGGAGAGCGAGTAACTGCTGGAAAAGTAAAATCAATTATAGATGTTAACTTTATATATGAGTGAGTTATTTATTAATTTAATATCTATGATTTTAATTAGCGTAAATAGCAAACGGGGACAGATATACTCGCGCAATTAAAAGCATATATAATTTGTTGTTGCTATGATAATATCACGCTTGAGTTATAGCAGTATGCCAAAGCACTTTTATTATCCTAAACACTTTGGTGTACATAACTTGCAGAGTGAAGCAAGTAACTGCTAATAACGTATTAAATTTTAAAGTAAAATTAATAATGCATGTGATCTTGCGTATGGGTCACCACTGTAACTAAGGATTTTAAATGCCAATTATTACTCTTCCTGACGGGAGCCAACGTCAATTTGAAAATGCAGTCTCTGTCATGGATGTCGCTGCAGATATCGGTCCTGGACTTGCCAAAGCCTGCATTGCAGGGCGCGTTAATGGTGAGCTGGTGGACGCTTGCGAATTAATCGAGCAAGATTCACAACTGGCGATTATTACCGCAAAAGACGATGAAGGTCTTGAAATTATTCGTCACTCTTGTGCCCACTTATTAGGACACGCAATTAAACAGTTATGGCCACAAACCAAAATGGCGATTGGTCCTGTTATCGAAAATGGTTTCTACTATGATGTGGATTTAGATCATTCTCTGACGCAGGAAGATTTAGAAACGTTAGAAAAACGTATGCTAGAGTTGGCGAAAACAGATTACGATGTCATTAAAAAACGCGTAACTTGGGCACAAGCACGGGAAACTTTTGTTGCTCGTGGTGAAGATTATAAAGTCGCTATCCTTGATGAAAATATCAGTCAAGATGCACACCCAGCACTTTATCATCACCAAGAATATATTGATATGTGCCGTGGCCCCCATGTGCCAAACATGCGTTTCTGCCATCACTTTAAATTACAGAAAATCGCAGGTGCATACTGGCGCGGTAATAGCGATAACAAAATGCTACAACGCATTTACGGTACCGCTTGGGCTGATAAGAAACAGTTAAAAGCTTATTTAGAACGTTTAGAAGAAGCCGCTAAACGTGATCACCGTAAAATAGGTAAACAACTTGATTTATATCATATGCAAGAAGAAGCGCCGGGTATGGCTTTCTGGCATAATGATGGTTGGACTATTTTCCGTGAGTTAGAAACATTTGTACGTTGCAAATTAAAAGAATATGATTATCAGGAAGTAAAAGGTCCATTTATGATGGATCGTGTTCTTTGGGAAAAAACAGGTCACTGGGAAAACTACAAAGAGAATATGTTCACTACTTCTTCGGAAAACCGTGAATATTGTATCAAACCCATGAACTGCCCAGGCCACGTGCAGATTTTTAAACAAGGTCTACGTTCTTACCGTGATTTACCATTACGTATGGCTGAATTTGGTAGCTGTCATCGTAATGAACCCTCTGGTGCATTACACGGTTTAATGCGTGTTCGTGGCTTTACACAAGATGACGCACATATCTTCTGTACAGAAGAACAAATTTTAAGTGAAGTAAATAACTGCATCAAATTGATTTATGATGTATATTCTACTTTCGGATTTGAAAAAATCGTTGTTAAGCTGTCTACTCGTCCAGAAAAACGCATCGGTGAAGATGCTTTATGGGATATTGCAGAAACAGACTTAGCAAAAGCCTTGACTGATAACAATATTGAATTTGAATATCAGCCGGGTGAAGGGGCGTTTTATGGCCCTAAAATTGAATTTACACTTTACGACTGTTTAGATCGTGCATGGCAGTGTGGTACAGTACAGCTGGACTTCTCATTGCCAGGTCGATTAGGCGCTTCTTATGTTGCTGAAAATAATGAGCGTAAAGTACCTGTTATGCTTCACCGAGCGGTGTTAGGATCATTAGAACGTTTTATCGGTATTCTAACTGAAGAATACGCAGGATTCTTCCCGACTTGGTTAGCACCACAGCAGGTTGTCGTGATGAATATCACGGATGGACAGGCTGATTATGTACAAAAACTCGTCAAAGAATTGCAAGATGCCGGAATTCGTGCAAAAGCAGACTTGAGAAATGAGAAGATTGGCTTTAAAATTCGTGAACATACTTTACGTCGTGTTCCGTACATGCTTGTTTGCGGTGATAAAGAAGTCGAATCAGGCAAAGTAGCGGTTCGTACTCGTCGAGGTAAAGACCTTGGCAGTATCGACGTTAACGATTTTAAAGAAAAACTTCTGCAAGAAATCAGAAGCAGAAGTCTTCATCAGTTGGAGGAATAAGGTATTAAAGGCGGAAAAAGAATTCAATCAACGCGTCAGAATCGTATCAATGGTGAGATTCGCGCTCATGAAGTTCGTTTAACAGGTTTAGACGGCGAACAGATTGGAGTTGTTAGTCTGAAAGAGGCTCTTGAGAAAGCCGAGGAAGCAGGTGCTGATTTAGTTGAAATCAGTCCTAATGCCGAGCCGCCAGTTTGTCGTATTATGGACTACGGCAAATTCCTCTATGAGAAAAGTAAGACTCTCAAAGAACAGAAAAAGAAACAAAAGGTTATTCAGGTCAAGGAAGTTAAATTCCGTCCTGGTACAGATGAAGGCGACTATCAGGTCAAACTACGCAACCTGATTCGTTTTCTTGAAGATGGCGATAAAGCCAAAGTCACACTGCGTTTTCGTGGTCGTGAAATGGCACACCAACAAATCGGTATGGAAATGCTTAATCGCATCCGTGAAGATTTGGATGAACTGGCTTCTGTTGAATCTTTCCCTAATAAGATTGAAGGTCGTCAGATGATCATGGTGCTAGCGCCGAAGAAGAAATAGTTAGGCAATTCAAGTAATAGCGTCAGTCTTTATTGACTGACTGCTATTCGCCTTATTATTTTATGTTATTAACAATGCGAAGTGGATTATAGAAATGCCAAAGATTAAAACAGTACGCGGTGCAGCTAAACGCTTTAAAAAGACTGCAGGTGGTGGTTTTAAGCGTAAGCACGCTAACCTCCGTCACATTCTGACTAAAAAATCAACTAAGCGTAAACGTCATTTACGTCCAAAAGGTATGATCTCTAAAGGAGATTTAGGCCTGGTCGTAGCTTGCCTACCATACGCATAAGTATCAGTTTTTTAACAGAATTATAGACATTAGGAGTGTTATATGGCTCGCGCTAAACGTGGTGTTATCGCCCGTGCTCGTCACAAGAAAATTTTAAAGCAAGCTAAAGGTTATTACGGTGCACGTTCTCGTGTATATCGTGTAGCTTTCCAGGCTGTTATCAAAGCTGGTCAATATGCGTACCGTGACCGTCGTCAGAAAAAACGTCAGTTCCGTCAGCTGTGGATTGCGCGTATCAACGCAGCAGCTCGTCAGAACGGCATGTCTTACAGCCGTTTCATCAATGGATTAAGAAAAGCATCTATTGAAATCGACCGTAAGATCCTGGCGGATATCGCTGTATTCGACAAAGCTGCATTTGCTGCTTTAGTTGAAAAAGCGAAAGGTGCTCTGGCTTAATTAAGTCAATGGAAGAGGGAGTTAACTCCCTCTTTTATTTTGTCTAAATTTGTGGCTTAATGGTAAAATTCAATAAGTTACACATAATGAGAATGTCTCAATGTTAAATATCGCTTTTTTCCGCTTCTTTTTTTACTTTAGCGCCTAATTTTGGGGGCTTTTGCGCGTAAGAAAAGAAACGAAAAGTAGCGCCGGAGCCTCCATTTTGGAGGCTTTTTTGTTTTCAGTACTCAAACTTGAGTTCAGAAATCAAAAGGGCAATTTTTTAATCGTCATCATTGATAACAACTAATAGACCTCATCAGGTCAAAGGAAGAGGAAACGATGCCACATCTCGCTGAACTCGTTGCTCAAGCTAAAGCAGCTATCGAAGAGGCACAGGATGTTGCTGCGCTGGATTCGGTTCGTGTTGAATACTTGGGGAAAAAAGGTCATTTAACGCTCCAGATGTCCACGCTGCGCGACTTACCCGCTGAAGAGCGTCCAGCTGCTGGAGCGGTCATTAATCAGGCAAAACAAGAGGTTCAGCAAGCACTGAACGCTCGTAAAGAACAAATGGAATCAGCGCTATTAAACGAACGTTTAGCGGCTGAGAAAATTGATGTCTCTTTGCCTGGACGTCGTATTGAAAATGGTGGTCTGCACCCTGTTACTCGCACAATTGAACGTATTGAAACTTTCTTTGGTGAATTAGGGTTCTCTGTGGAATCAGGCCCTGAAATTGAAGATGACTATCATAACTTTGATGCGTTAAATATTCCTGCTCATCACCCTGCAAGAGCTGATCATGACACTTTCTGGTTTGATGCTAAACGTTTATTGCGTACTCAAACCTCTGGTGTACAAATTCGCACTATGCAAAATAAACAGCCACCGATCCGCATTATTGCACCTGGCCGTGTTTATCGTAATGACTATGACCAAACTCATACTCCAATGTTCCATCAAGTTGAAGGCTTAATTGTTGATAAAGACATTAGCTTCACTAATTTAAAAGGAACACTGCACGATTTTCTGAAAAACTTCTTTGAAGAAGATATGGAAATTCGCTTCCGCCCATCTTATTTTCCATTTACAGAGCCTTCAGCCGAAGTTGATGTAATGGGTAAAAATGGCAAATGGTTAGAAGTCTTGGGCTGCGGTATGGTGCATCCAAATGTGTTGCGTAATGTAGGTATCGATCCTGAAGTTTATTCTGGTTTTGCTTTCGGGATGGGTATGGAACGCTTAACTATGTTACGTTACGGTGTCACCGATTTACGTTCATTCTTCGAAAATGATCTTCGTTTCCTCAAACAGTTTAAATAAGGTGGGATTATCTCATGAAATTCAGTGAACTTTGGTTACGTGAGTGGGTAAACCCAGCAATTAGTAGCGAAGAGCTTTCTGAACAGCTAACCATGGCTGGCCTTGAAGTTGATGGTGTAGAGCCTGTTGCCGGTGATTTTCACGGTGTTGTTGTGGGTGAAGTGGTTGAATGTGGACAACACCCAAATGCAGATAAACTACGAGTGACAAAAGTCAATGTCGGTGGTGAGCGTTTATTGGACATCGTGTGTGGTGCGCCAAATTGTCGCCAAGGCTTAAAAGTTGCTGTAGCAACGGTTGGGGCGGTATTACCGGGTAACTTTAAAATTAAAGCAGCCAAACTACGTGGTGAGCCTTCAGAAGGTATGCTGTGCTCTTTTTCTGAATTAGCTATCTCAGAAAACCATGAAGGCATTATCGAATTACCTGCTGATGCACCTATCGGTACCGATATTCGCGAATACTTAAAATTAAATGATAATGCGATTGAAATCAGCATTACACCAAACCGAGCAGATTGCTTAGGTATTATGGGTGTTGCTCGCGATATCGCGGTCATTAATAAAATGACATGCCAAATCCCTGATATGTCACCAATTGTAGCCACTTCTTCAGCGACATTTCCTGTGCGAGTTGAAGCACCACAAGCTTGTCCTCGCTATTTAGGTCGTGTTTTCACTAATGTGAATGTGAAAGCGAACACACCATTATGGATGCAAGAAAAATTACGTCGTGGTGGTATTCGCTCTATCGATCCAATCGTTGATATCACTAACTTTGTCTTACTTGAAATGGGACAACCATTACATGCGTTTGATCTTGACCATGTCGATGGGGCTGTGGTTGTTCGTATGGGCAAAGAGGGTGAAAAACTAACTTTACTTGATGGTAATGAAATCACCTTAAAAGATGATGTACTGGTTATTGCTGATGAAAAACAAGCATTAGGAATGGCAGGTATTTTCGGTGGTGAATCTTCTGGTGTTAATGAAGAAACTAAAAACGTATTTTTAGAGTGCGCATTCTTCTCTCCATTAGCGATCACCGGCCGTGCACGTCGTTATGGTTTACATACCGATGCATCTCATCGTTTTGAGCGTGGTGTTGATTCAGCGCTGCAATATCAGGCCATTGAGCGAGCAACGAAATTATTACTCGAAATTTGTGGTGGTGAAGTGGGTGAAATTATTGATGTCACCAATGACAGCTATTTACCCCATGTCGCTCCTATCAAATTAACACGTGCAAAATTAGACCGTTTATTAGGTCATGTTATTGATGATGAACAAGTTGTTGATTCGTTAACACGTTTAGGTTTTGGCGTCACCGTTGAAAATGACGGGTGGTTAGCCACTGTGCCTTCATGGCGTTTTGATGTTGAAATTGAAGAAGACTTAATTGAAGAAGTTGCACGTATTTACGGGTATAACAATATTCCAGATGTACCTTTACGTGCCGATCTGATTATGACAGACCACTGTGAAGCGGATCTGCCATTAAAACGTGTAAAAACCATGCTGGTTGATAATGGATTCCAAGAAGCTATCACTTATAGCTTTGTTGATCCGAAGATCCAAAGCTTACTACATCCTAATGAAGAAGCGTTGATCTTACCTAACCCAATTTCTGCCGATATGTCAGCCATGCGTTTGTCATTGTTGACCGGATTATTAACCACAGTGGTTTACAATCAGAACCGTCAACAGGCTAGAGTTAGGTTATTTGAAGCAGGTCTGCGTTTTGTTCCTGATAATCAAGCAGAATATGGAATACGTCAGGAACTTATGCTAGCTGGTGTGATCGCGGGCAACCGTTATGAAGAACATTGGACTTTAGAGAAGCAAACTGTTGATTTCTTTGATTTGAAAGGTAATATTGAATCAATTCTGGAATTGACAGGCCAGTTAGATGAAATTACATTTAAACCAGCCAATCATTCAGCGCTCCATCCGGGACAAAGTGCTGAGATTTATCTGAGAAATGAATATATTGGCTGTATTGGTGTTGTTCACCCAGAGCTTGAACGTAAACTTGATTTAAACGGCCGTACGGTAGTATTCGAAATACGTTGGGACGCAATCGCAAACCGCAATTTACCGCAAGCGAAAGCTGTTTCACGTTTCCCTTCGAATCGTAGAGATATCGCTGTAGTTGTTCCAAATGATGTGGCTGCAGAAGATATTTTAGCTGAATGTAAGAAAGTTGGCGGAAATCAAATAGTTGGCATAAACTTATTTGACGTGTATTGTGGTAAGGGAGTAGCGGAGGGTTATAAGAGCCTCGCTATTAGCTTAATCTTGCAGGATATCGAGCATACTCTGGAAGAAGATGAGATTGCTGCCACAGTCAATACCTGTGTTGCAGCATTGAAACAGCGATTCCAAGCATCCTTGAGGGACTAGACCTATGGCGCTTACAAAAGCTGAAATGGCAGAAAATCTGTTTGAAAAACTTGGCGTTAGCAAACGCGATGCAAAAGACCTTGTAGAAGCCTTTTTTGAGGAAGTGCGTCGTTCTCTGGAAAATGGAGAACAGGTGAAGCTGTCTGGATTCGGAAACTTTGACCTACGTGATAAAAATCAGCGCCCAGGTCGTAACCCGAAAACAGGGGAAGATATTCCTATTACAGCCCGCCGTGTTGTAACTTTCCGCCCGGGACAAAAGTTAAAAAGCCGGGTTGAAAATGCGACACCAAAAGAGTAATACTTAAACACCAAAACGGCTTTCTATTGAAAGCCGTTTTTTTTGCGACTTACTTCTACGATTTACTCCTTCTATTTTTCTTTTGCTTATCTGTGATAAGCGCCTAATAGTCATTTTATTGTTTAAATAAGATGTGCTTGAGGGGAATAATCATTGGTTTAAAATTAATCATACTGGAAGGTTTATTTCTTTAAGATAGAAAATTTAATTTTCTTCATTGAAAGGGACTGTGTTATGTTGCCCTACATTTATTAGCAATATATTTATAAAAATAGCGTAATTTATGGGCTATTTACTAAACAATATGAATAATCAATATGATGATCCGCTTAATCAATTACGAAACAAACAGCAAATTAGTGATAAGCTAAAACTCACTTTGCTGGCGTTAGTTTTATTTGTTCTTATTGTTATCTCACTTTCAGCCGGTGAAATTTGGTTATTCCCCAATAAATGGCTCACTGAAGAAGCTAGTTTATTTATTTGGCAAATTAGGCTTCCAAGAATATTGGCTGTGATGATGGTTGGCGCAAGCTTAGCGATTGCTGGTGCCATTATGCAGGCAATCTTTGAAAATCCGTTAGCAGAGCCGGGACTTTTAGGTGTAAGCAGTGGTGCGGGTGTTTGTGTTGTGTTACTGATTGTTTTCCAATTAGGAACTGCATACTGGTTAATAAGCAGTGCCGCGATATTAGGGGCTTTGGGGATCACCTGCTTATTAATGTTTTTCTCACAAATAAAAAAACTATCTAATGCTCAATTATTATTAATAGGCGTAGCATTAGGGGTATTAGCAAGTGCTGTTATGACTTGGCTGGTCTATTTTAGCTCTGCGTTAGATTTAAGACAATTAATGTACTGGCTTATGGGGAGCTTTAGTGGCATTGACTGGCGTCACCAAATATTATTTTGGGCATTACTTCCAATCATCACACTTCTTATTTGGCAAGCCGATATTTTAAATTACCTTTCTCTGGGGAGTTTTGAAGCCAAAAAACTCGGCATTTCTGTGATTATATGGCGTAATTGGTTTATTTTAACCGTTGGTTTATTAATTGGTTTTAGCGTTGCTCTAGCCGGCGCAATTAGTTTTGTCGGGTTGATTGTACCGCATTTATTACGATTGTCTGGTATCACACATTATAAAACCTTGTTACCGGGCTGTGCTTTAACAGGAGCGAGTTTACTGATATTCGCTGATTTAATATCAAGGCTGATGTTAAATGGCGCAGAAGTCCCTATTGGCGTGATAACTGCCACCTTAGGCGCACCTCTTTTTATTTGGTTATTAGCCACTAAACAGATGGAGCGCTTATAATATGGCACAATTAAAACTATATAAATTAGCTGTCAATAAAAGACTATATGGTATTACTGAACAAGTTAATGATGGCGAACGCATTCATTTAATTGGCGCGAATGGGGCGGGTAAAAGTACGTTGTTAATGGCCATTGCTGGTGAAGTTTCATACGTTGGAAATATATTTTTAAACGAAACTTCAATGAGAGATTATAAAATTGTCGAACTTTCTAGAATACAAAGCGTTGTTAGACAACAATCGTTAGCTTTGCCATTTATGCCAGTGTTTCATTATCTTTCTTTATCCTATCAGTTATCAAAAATGGATATTCAAGAATTGAATGCACTATTAAGCGATTTTCAAATCAATAAATTATTGTCAAAAAATATTCATCATTTATCTGGTGGGGAATGGCAACGCGTTCGGATTGTTGCCACTTTTATACAATTATGGTCAAGCGATGATTTAACAGGAAAATTAATGATGCTTGATGAGCCGACAAATAATTTAGATATTGTACAACTTACTTTATTGGATAAATGGCTAGATAAATTTTGTCTACAAGGTGGCAGTATTATTATGAGTACTCATGATTTGAATCATTCTTATCTAAAAGCAGATAAGTTATGGTTTATGTTAGAGGGAACAATAATCAACTCAGGTGACTCAGCACTTTTGTTGGATGAAAATTTATTATCTACTACATTTAATACTAAGATTAGATGTAATAGATCAGCAAATAGTGTAATTTGGCAAGTAATAGAGTGATGTTATTGAGTCAGAGTCTGCGCATCGGAAATTATTAAGCCTTCTTTAAGGCTTTCTTAATAACAACGGGTGCTGTGAAACAGCAAATTGTATATAATTAGTTTTTATTCATTCATTAATTAGGCTACATTTTTATGAGTCACTTTCTTCCATTCTCCCGTCCTGCTATCGGGGATGAAGAGATTAAAGCAGTTGAAAGCGTTTTACGCTCCGGCTGGATCACAACAGGTCCCCAAAATCATCAGCTAGAACAAGATTTTTGTGAAAAATTTGGTAGCAAACATGCTATTGCGGTTTGTTCTGCAACAGCGGGTATGCATGTTGTTTTGATGGCAATGGGAATAGGGCCTGGTGATGAAGTTATTACACCTTCCCAAACTTGGGTATCAACTATCAATATCATTACGTTATTAGGCGCAGAGCCAGTAATGGTCGATATTGATCGTGACACATTAATGGTCAGCGCTGAATCGGTAAAAAAAGCGATTACCCCAAGAACCAAAGCAATCATCCCTGTGCATTATGCCGGAGCGCCTTGTGATCTTGATGCACTAAGAGCGGTTGCTGATGAGGCGGGCATTCCTCTGATTGAAGATGCAGCACATGCGATAGGTACTCGATATAAAGATGAATGGATAGGTGAGAAGGGAACTTCTATTTTTTCTTTTCATGCCATTAAAAATGTCACTTGTGCCGAAGGTGGATTAGTTGTTACGGACGATGATGAATTAGCCAATCGAGTCCGTTGCTTAAAATTTCATGGTTTGGGTGTTGATGCTTTTGATCGTCAAATCCAAGGACGTAAACCTCAAGCGGAAGTCGTTGAGCCTGGTTATAAATATAATCTCTCGGATATTCATGCTGCTATCGCGGTAGTGCAATTAAGTCGCTTAGAAGAAATGAATGCTAAACGTGCTGAGTTAGTTGCCCTTTATCGTGAAAAACTTCAAGATTCACCATTGGAAATGTTAAGTGTGCCGGAATATCCACACTTACATGCTAACCATCTCTTTATGGTCAGAGTTGATAAAAATGCCTGTGGTATCGATCGTGATACATTTATGGAAAAACTCAAACAAAAAGAGATTGGTACAGGGCTTCATTTCCGTGCTGCGCATACACAAAAATATTATCGTGAGCGCTACCCTTCGTTATCCCTTCCTCAATCAGAATGGAACTCTGCAACGTTATGCTCGCTGCCGCTGTTTCCTGATATGAGCAATAAAGATGTTATTCGCGTTGTCGATGCGATCAATGAAATTCTTTCGGAGCATATCTAGTGTCAACATTTGAAAAAATCAATAAAGTATCAGTCGTTATTCCCGTTTATAACGAGGAAGAGAGTCTCCCACAGCTTTTAGAGCGAACAATCAAAAGCTGTAAACAGTTAGAACAAGAGTATGAGCTGATCCTTGTTGATGACGGAAGCAGTGATAATTCAGCAAAAATGCTAGAAGAAGCTGCCAACATTGAAGATAACCATGTTATTGCGATTATTTTAAATCGCAACTATGGTCAACACTCCGCTATTATGGCGGGTTTTAACCAAGCTGATGGGGATTTAGTCATTACCTTAGATGCTGATTTACAAAACCCACCAGAGGAGATCCCCCGTTTAGTGGCAACCGCAGAAGAGGGGTATGATGTTGTCGGAACTCGACGCCGTAACCGTCAAGATTCGTGGTTTCGTAAAACGGCCTCTAAAATGATTAATGCCATGATAACCAAGGCAACAGGTCGTTCAATGGGGGATTATGGTTGTATGTTAAGAGCATATCGTCGTCATATTATTGATGCGATGTTGCAATGCCATGAGCGTAGTACTTTTATCCCAATTTTAGCGAATACCTTCGCTCGTCGTACGATTGAAATTGAAGTCGCTCACGCTGAGCGTGAATATGGTGATTCAAAATACAGTTTCTTAAAACTCATCAATTTGATGTACGACTTATTAACCTGTCTGACAACTGCACCATTACGTTTATTAAGTGTCGTAGGTAGTGTGATTGCTGTTGCCGGCTTTTTACTTGCCGTATTACTGATTGTACTACGACTTATTTTCGGTGCAATTTGGGCGGCAGACGGAGTGTTTACACTCTTTGCTATCTTATTCATGTTTATCGGTGCGCAGTTCGTTGCAATGGGTCTATTAGGTGAATATATAGGCCGAATTTATAATGATGTAAGAGCGCGTCCTCGGTATTTTATCCAAAAAGTGGTTGGCGTTAAAAAACCCAACAAAAATCAGGAAGAAGACTAATGAAAGCAATAGTATTTGCCTATCATGATATTGGCTGTGTTGGTTTAAAAGCACTTGAAAAAGCGGGTTTCGATATTCAAGCTGTATTTACCCATACTGACGATCCTAACGAAAATCATTTCTTCTCATCCGTAGCGCGTGTTAGCGCAGAAATGGGATTAACCGTGTTTGCTCCAGAAAACGTTAATCATCCATTATGGATTGAGCGTATTCGTGAGATGAAGCCAGATGTCATTTTCTCTTTCTATTATCGCCATATGCTAAGCGATGAGATCCTGAATTTAGCACCTAAAGGTGCATTTAATTTACATGGCTCTTTATTACCTAAATATCGCGGTCGTGCACCTATCAATTGGGCCATTGTTAATGGTGAAACTGAAACAGGTGTCACTTTACATAAAATGACGGCTAAAGCAGATGCTGGTGATATCGTTGCACAAGAAAAAGTAACGATTGAAGATACTGATACTTCATTAATTTTACATGAAAAAGTCAGAGAAGCTGCGGCGAAATTAATGGCTCATACGTTACCGCATATCGCCTCAGGTAACTATTCAACAACAGCGCAAGATGAAAGCCAAGCAACTTATTATGGTCGTCGTTGTGCTGATGACGGTTTAATTGACTGGAATGCAGATGCTAAAACGGTTCATAATTTAGTTCGCGCCGTTACTGAACCATACCCAGGTGCTTTCACTTTCTTAGGTGAGCGCAAAATGATTATCTGGCGTGCACGTCCAGTGGCAGATAACCAAGGTAAACGTCCGGGTACTGTTATTTCGACTGAGCCTTTAGTTATCGCATGTGCGAAAGGTGCAATTGAAGTTATCACAGGTCAAAGTGAAAATGGTCTTTATGTTCAAGGCAGCCGTTTAGCCACTGAAATGGGGATCGTGACAGATGTACGCGTTGGACCAAAAGCAACAGCACAAGTGAAACGTCGTCAACGTGTACTGATTTTAGGTGTCAATGGCTTTATTGGTAACCACCTAACTGAGCGTTTATTAAAAGATGGTAACTATGATATCTACGGTATGGATATCGGTTCATCAGCAATTGAACGCTTTATTGGTAACCCTCGTTTCCACTTTATTGAAGGTGATGTCAGCATTCATACAGAATGGATTGAGTATCACATCAAGAAATGTGATGTGATCTTGCCATTAGTAGCGATTGCAACACCGATTGAATATACCCGTAATCCATTACGTGTATTTGAATTAGACTTTGAAGAGAACTTAAAAATTGTTCGTTATTGTGTTAAATACAATAAACGTATTATTTTCCCATCCACATCAGAAGTATACGGTATGTGTGATGATAAAGAGTTCGATGAAGATAATTCACGCTTAATCGTCGGTCCTATTAATAAACAACGTTGGATTTACTCTGTTTCTAAACAGTTATTAGACCGAGTTATTTGGGCTTATGGTGCTAAAGAAGGGCTGAAATTCACTTTATTCCGTCCATTTAACTGGATGGGGCCACGTCTTGATAACTTAAATTCAGCGCGTATTGGTAGCTCTCGTGCAATTACTCAGTTAATTTTGAACCTAGTGGAAGGCTCACCGATTAAACTGGTTGATGGTGGTGAGCAAAAACGTTGTTTCACTGATATCAATGATGGTATTGAAGCATTATTCCGCATTATTGAAAATCGTGATAACAAATGTGATGGTCAGATCATCAATATCGGTAACCCAACTAACGAAGCTAGTATTCGTGAGCTAGCAGAAATGCTGTTAGATTGCTTTGAAAAACATGAGTTACGCGGTCACTTCCCTCCATTTGCTGGCTTCAAGAAAATCGAAAGTAGCAGCTACTACGGTAAAGGCTATCAAGATGTTGAACACCGCAAACCAAGCATCAAAAATGCTGAGCGTCTATTAGATTGGAAACCAACTATCGAAACACGCCAAACGGTAGAAGAGACATTAGACTTCTTCTTACGTGGTGCAGTTGAAGAGTTAGGTAATAAGTAATGAAGAAAGTTGGCTTGAGAGTCGATGTGGATACTTATCGAGGTACAAAAGAAGGTATTCCACAATTGCTGGATGTCTTTAACAAGCATAACATTCAGGCCAGCTTTTTCTTCAGTGTCGGTCCAGATAATATGGGGCGCCATTTATGGCGCCTTTTAAAACCGAAATTTCTGTGGAAAATGCTAAGGTCGAATGCCGCTTCATTATATGGACTGGATATTCTATTGGCCGGTACGGCGTGGCCGGGTAAAAAAATTGCCAAAAATTTAGGCTATTTGATGAAACAAACCCAAGATGCGGGGCATGAAGTCGGATTACACTCATGGGATCATCAAGGTTGGCAAGCTAAAGTAGGCCGTTGGTCAACAGAAGAATTAATGCAACAGGTTCGTTTAGGTGTAGAAGCACTGGAAAAAGCACTTGAAAAACCTGTAAAATGTTCTGCGGTTGCTGGGTGGCGTGCTGATGAACGTGTTTTAATGGTTAAAGAAGCTTTCCAATTTGACTACAATAGTGATTGTCGGGGAACGCATCCATTTAGGCCAGTTCTAGAAAATGGTTCTATCGGTACAGTGCAAATTCCAGTAACATTACCAACTTATGATGAAGTGGTCGGTACTAAGGTAAAGGACGAAGATTTTAATCAATTTATTATTGATGAAATCAAAAAAGATCAGGGTATACCTGTTTATACTATTCATACCGAAGTTGAGGGAATGTCAAAAGCGGCTCAATTTGAGCAGTTATTGGCAATGATTGCAAACGAAGGCATCGAATTCTGTCCATTAAGCCATCTACTACCACAAGATATAGACATGCTTCCGATGGGTAAAGTTGTCCGATCTGACTTTCCAGGTCGAGAAGGCTGGTTAGGGTGCCAACAAGAGGTCTAACAAAACTATGTTGAATAACCGGGCGAGTAAAATCGGGGCCATCCTCTTGGCTCTTTTTTTTGTTCTTACCTACTTATTTCCATTGAACAGCCGGTTATTATGGCAACCTGATGAAACACGTTATGCGGAAATTAGCCGTGAAATGGTGGTGAGCGGGAACTGGATTGTTCCCCATATGCTTGATATCCGCTATTTTGAAAAACCAGTAGCAGGTTACTGGATTAATAATATTAGCCAGTTAATATTTGGCCACACCAATTTTGCCGTACGCTTTGGTTCAGTTATTTCTATCCTATTAAGTGCGCTACTTATTTATTTATTAGCACGGATGATGTGGCGTAATCGTCAAGTCGCTTTTGTGGCTAGCTTAATTTATTTATCCATGTTTTTGGTGTTTAGCGTCGGAACTTATAGCGTACTTGATCCGATGTTAGCGCTTTGGGTTACTGCAAGTATGGTGTGTTGTTTTTGGGCGTTGAAAGCAACCACGGTAAAAACGCGTATACTGGCATGGATAACGCTAGGTTTAGCTTGTGGTATGGCCTTTATGACCAAAGGCTTTTTGGCATTAGCTATCCCTGTTATCGTGATGATCCCTGTAACCCTTTACCAAAAACAGTTCACTCGGATGTTACTCTATGGTGTGCTTGCTGTTTTAAGTGCGGCGTTAATTAGCTTGCCATGGGTTTTAGCGGTGGCGAAGGCTGAGCCTGATTATTGGCACTATTTCTTTTGGGTTGAGCATATCCAGCGTTTTTCTGGTGATGATGCTCAGCATAGTTCTCCTTTCTGGTATTACATCCCTATAATTTTACTGGGTGTTATTCCTTGGCTTGGATTATTACCAGGGGCACTAACTAGTGCATGGAAGAAGCGCCGTAAGCGTCCTGAACTCTTTTTCTTACTATGTTGGTTTGTAGTACCTTTCCTATTTTTTAGTATCGCGAAAGGTAAATTACCTACTTACATGTTGCCATTTATGGGACCGTTGGCGATGCTAATGGCCAAATACGGTGTAGACTGTGCTAGAAAATTTAAAATGAAAGCACTGCGCATTAATGGCTATATTAATATTTTTATTGGTGTTGCTGCTGTTGTTGCGATATTAATTATTCAATTGGTTTCTTCTAAACCTATCTATATGCCTTATGAATGGTCCAAATGGGTATTAGCGATTGTCGCTTTCTCATTATGGGGCATCATTGGTTATCTCTGCTCTACATTAAATGGTAAACATTGGCTATGGGCAGCCTCTTGCTCTTTAGGGGTAAGCTTATGTATTGGGCAAGCCATTCCCAATAGCTCTATTGATGGTAAATTACCGCAAGAGTTTATTCGCCAAAATATCGATACCCTCAATGCGAGCAAATATATAGTCAGTAACAGCGTTGGTGTGGGGGCTGGATTAGCTTGGGAATTGCAACGTAGCGATATCTACCTTTATGAGAGAACAGGGGAATTAACCTATGGAATTGAATATCCAGATTCTCAACATAGATTACTAAAACCTGAAAGTTTTGAGCAATGGTTAGAAAATGCCAGAAAAGAAGGTAATGTCTCTGTGGTGATCACTTATAAAGATCCGAAGAAACTGGCACAGATGCCACGACCTGAAGAGTTAGTGACGAATCGTCGTATGGCTATTTTGACCTATGAGAAACGTAAGTAATGGCCTTTTTTTTGTTACTTATTGTTAGTTTGCTAACCTGTATTGGCCAAGTTTGTCAGAAACAAGCAGTGGTGAGTTGGCAAAATAATTCAACCACTAAAGCCAGAAAGACGATTTTCTGGCTTATTACTGCCATCGCTATGCTAGGCTTTGGCATGTTATTTTGGTTACGTTTACTGCAAATCCTCCCACTTAGTATTGCTTATCCGATGTTGAGTATTAACTTTATTGTCGTCACTTTGATAGGCCAATTTATCTATAAAGAGACGGTTAATGTGAAACATTGGATTGGTATTGCCTCGATTATGTTAGGTATTGTGTTGATGAGTATGCAGTCATGAAAACCGGTTACTTATGGGCTATCGCCAGCGCATTATTAGTCACAGTTGCACAACTACTGTTAAAAATAGGTATGTCAGAATTACCTGATCTGCAATTAGAAAAACAGTGGTTTGATCTTCATTGGTTATGGGCAAACATAATACCTATCAGCGTTGTTTTCGTGGGACTGATTGGCTACGTACTGTCAATGGTTTGTTGGTTATTGACTTTACGTACAATCCCCCTAAACAAAGCTTATCCACTCATCAGCCTTAGCTATGTCTTTGTTTATATTCTCGCGGTGGTCTTACCTTGGTTTCAAGAAACACTGTCGTGGTCTAAAACAATAGGTATCATTTTTATTATGCTAGGTGTTTGGTTAATAAGCCAAAAAACGGAGCAAACAACATCGCATTAGCTTAACTGATCAAGTGTTATTTTCTCTTTAAAGTGAGCTATTGTGCGATTGACACTATCAATGCTTGTGTATTCACCTTCAATCACTTGTTTTTACGTAAAAAAGCAGATAGATTTTAAATCTATTGTCAATAATTGGGTGGATGCAATGAGAAAGCCTACTTTTTATTCTTTCTTACTCTGTATTATTCTGCTAGCTGGATGCTCATCGAGTCCCTCTAAGCGTCTCCCACCCGCGCCCCCGTTAAAAACGCAACTTTCTGATCCTATTATGGTCATTGTGCAATTAAAATCTCAGCTAGAGCAATGGTATGGTACGCCTTATCGCTATGGTGGCATGAGCCCATCAGGTATTGATTGCTCAGGGTTTGTGTATAGGACTTATAGTGATCGTTTTGATATACAACTGCCAAGAATGACTATCGATCAAACTAAATATGGTACACAAATTAGTAAAAGTGATTTGATGCCTGGTGATTTAGTATTTTTCAAAACAGGAGGAGGGGATAACGGGCTTCATGTTGGTATTTATGATACTGACAATACCTTTATTCATGCTTCTACCAGTAAAGGCGTTATTCGTTCATCATTAGATAATGCCTATTGGAAAAAAACTTTCTGGCAGGCTCGTCGATTGTAATTTTGTGCCATTGAAGGCGCTAACCTACTGAGTGTTATGCTATCTTATAGCTAACTTTTTTCATATAGGGATATCTTATGTCAGGCAAATTGCGTCTACTTCTTTCTGAGTCTTATGATCCATGGTTTAACCTTGCGGTTGAAGAGTGCATTTTTAAACAGATGCCAGCTGATCAACGAGTCCTTTTTTTATGGCGTAATGATAATACTGTGGTGATTGGTCGAGCACAAAACCCATGGAAAGAGTGTAATACCCGAAAAATGGAAGAAGATGGTGTGAAATTGGCGCGTCGCTCAAGTGGTGGCGGTGCAGTATTTCATGATCTAGGTAATACCTGTTTTACCTTTATGGCAGGCAAACCCGAATATAATAAAACCATTTCGACGCAAATTATTTTAGATGGGTTATCGAAAGCCGGCATACAAGCAACGGCATCAGGACGAAATGATTTAGTCGTACCATTGGCTGATGGTGAAAGAAAAATTTCTGGCTCAGCCTATAAAGAAACAAAAGATCGTGGTTTTCATCATGGTACTTTATTAATTAATGCTGATTTATCTCGTTTAGCTAACTATTTAAATCCAGATCCGAAAAAACTACAGGCGAAAGGGATCACTTCGGTGCGCTCTCGTGTCACTAATTTAGTGGAATTAAAACCCGATATAACTCATGAAAAGTTATGCCAAGCGATTACTGACAGTTTTTTTGACTATTATGGTGAGCGTGTTGAAGCTGAAATTATTTCACCACAAAAATTACCTGATTTACCGGGTTTTGCAGAAACATTTGCAAAACAAAGTAGTTGGGAGTGGAATTTTGGTCAAGCGCCTGCGTTTTCACATCTATTAGATAATCGCTTTAAATGGGGTGGTGTTGAGCTGCACTTTGATATTGAACGCGGTACGATTATTAGAAGCCAAATTTATACCGACAGTTTAGATCCCGCACCATTAGAAAAGTTATCGCAGATGTTAGTTGGACAGCGTTATGCTTCTAGTTCGATGAAAAGACTATTAGCGCAATTAATAGAGCAGTACCCAAATAACCAATCAGAGCTTGAAGAGCTGCAACAGTGGCTTGTTCATGCGCTTTCTTAATTGATTATTATCTATTTAAGAAAACGACTGACAATAAAATGGTTTGATATAATAAACAAAGCGGGAAAACATGATGTTTTCCCGCTTTGTTTTGTCAGTCAATACTTCTGGCTATATTAGCTATTTTCACATGACATAAAACGACGTGTATCTGGTAACTCACCATGTTCTCTAAATTTAGCTGGTGTAGTGTTGAAGTGTTTTTTAAAGATACGAGTAAATGTTGCTTGGGAACTAAAGCCATACATCAAAGCAATATCTAAAATGGACATGTCTTTTTCTTGTAAAGACTTTGCTGCTTCCAATAAGCGACGTTTACGTACATATTCGCCTAATGTGCAACCTTTAAAATCTTTAAAAATACGTTGCAAATGCCACTTCGAGTAGCCACTTTTATTTGCAATCGTATCAATCTTTATACCCTCATTACGTTGTAACTGAGTTTCTAACCATTTCAGAATATCATTAACGACATTTTCAGCCATAAAAACCTCCCACAATAGGTGGGGACATAGTGCCCAATTAAATAGAATAGTAACGTATGTTATTTGTAATCTATTTTAAGCATAGAGGAAATAATAGGTAGGCAAAAAGTGCTTTTTATGATTGATAATCATTATCAAAGCAATAGAGATAAGTAATAAACAATGATTGATAGATAGTCTATCAAAAAGAAAGTGATAAGTTTTATAAAATTGGCGCATTTTATTTTATTGAATTTACTCTATTATTTAACAATCGCTAAATTTTGTTATAGCTGTTGTTTTGCAGACTGTTATATTTTTTGATAAAAAATCAATTAAATCATTGATGAAGATGTATTTCAAATCCAATTTTATTGGTTGAAATCGTTTTTTTAATGATTAATATTTCTAATTAAAATAAGTATTGATACTTGGTTGTTTAAGGTGCTTTTATCAATATATAGAGGCTAACATAAATCTGTCAAAAAACGGTTATTGCATAGGGGGGATTGTAGACAGGAGCAGAAGATAAAAGCAGATATGCTAAATAAGCTCACTCGCAGACAACGGGAGACACTCTGCGAGTGAGACGAAAGATTTTTTATAATAAAAAATGCTCTCTTACAATTTCACGACCAATTTCAATCGATGCTGTTGCGGCAGGAGAAGGGGCATTACATACATGTAATGAACGTTTGCCTTTAACAAAGTGAAAATCATCGACTAATTTTCCTTCGCGAGTTAAAGCTTGGGCGCGTACACCTGCCGGGCCAGGGTGAATATCTGCTTCACGTAGAGCAGGAATAAGCTTTTGTGCATTTTGGGCAAACAGCTTACGTGAATAGGAACGACGTAATTCGGCCATCCCTTCACCTAAATAATTTCCGGCTATTTTCCAAAATCCTTTATAGGTTAGTACTTCAGTGAGATCTTTTAAGTCAATATCACTTTTCTTGTAGCCTTCACGTTTAAAGGCTAATACGGCATTAGGGCCTACGTCACGATGCCCGTTATACATACGTGTAAAATGGACACCTAAAAATGGGAAATCAGGATTCGGCACAGGATAAATAAGATGATTAACTAAATAATTTTTATTTGAGTTGAGCATAAAATATTCGCCACGAAAGGGAACTATCTTCATGCCAGTATCGTAGCCCGCCATTTTTGCTACCCGATCACTAAATAATCCAGCACAATTAATCAGCCACTTTGCGGTAAATTGTGTTGTGGACGTGGTGACTGTTACCGTTTCGTCCGTTTCATTAATCGCATTTACTGCTTGGTTAAAGGCAAATACTCCACCTCGAGCTTGAATGATTTCAACGTGTTTGGCGGCAATTTCCGGATAATTGACAATACCGGCATCAGGAACAAGCAAAGCAGCAATACCATTAACATAAGGCTCTCTGGCTTTTAGCTCGCTCTCGGTCATTTTAATCACTTCAAGGCCATTTTGTATTCCGCGTTGATAGATATTTTCTAATGCTGGTAGCTCTTTTTCATCAGTTGCCACAATCACTTTGCCACAACGATCGTAATAGAGATGATGCTGTTTACAAAAATTGTAAGTCGTGATGTTACCTTGCTTAGCGAGTCTTGCCTTTAAGCTTCCTGGTGTATAGTAAATCCCCGAATGAACAACATTGCTGTTATGGCCACTTTGATGAACGGCGGGGCCAGATTCCTTATCAATCACCAGTACTTTAAGCTCAGGTTGGCTTTCTTGTAATGCACTGGCAACCCCTAATCCTACTAATCCTGCACCGATGATAATTACGTCATAAGTCATAATACTACCCATATAATCCAGTATAAGAGTTAATTTTTTTCTTGTTGTAAACGCTTTAACTTTCCACGTACATTGGCTAAATGAAGACGCATTTTGTGGCTAGTTTCATCACTATCTTGTTGTCTTATTGCTTCAACAATAGCTTCATGCTCTGCAATAACACGCTCAGTTTCGGCAATACGTCCTTTATTTTGGCTTAAGGAATACATCAATACGCCAAGATAAAGCTCATGTAAGTTATCGAGGATGCGCACGAAAAAAGGATTATGTGAAGCAACCATAATGGCACGATGAAATTGATAATCTTCTTGATGACCAATGTTGTTGTTTTTCTGCGTGGCTAAGATAAAGGCCTGATGTGCTTGCTCTATCGTCAGCAATTCTTCTGGTGTTCGACGTAAAGCGGCAATGGCTGCCGCTTCATGTTCAATGACCTCACGCATTTCAAGCAGTGATTCAATTTCTTGAGGACAAGCAATTTCCATCACAATAGGTTCGTATTTACTCAAGATAGAGTGGTCAATAACGCGTCTACCGCCCCCTTGGCGTGACGTAATAATGCCACTCGCTTCTAATACCCCTAATGCTTCTCTGATGGGAACTCTGCTAACGCCAAAGGCGTCAGCGAGTACATTTTCAGACGGTAGTTTTTCACCAATAGGATAGGTCCCGTCATAAATATTTTGCTTAATTTGATCAAGAATTTGTTGCGACGCTTTTTGGCGTGAGATCTTTTTTATCATCTAGTTTTCTCCAGATACTTGCCCTACATTGACCAGCTGTTTTTTAGAGCGCAACAGATGGAAAGCGCCAGTAAGTAAGATCAACGCCATACCTAATAAATCGGTATATAGTCCGGGCTTAATCATTAAAATAGCGGCCGCTGCAAAGGCGATACGTTCAAACCATGTTGTTTTGATTATCCAAAAATTCGCAGTGGCAATACTTAGTGCATAAATTCCCACTAATGCACTAATGACCATTAACCCGATAGAGATAACACTTAAATTATCACCTTGCATCAGTAATGCAGGGTTATAAACCAAAATAAAAGGAATAATAAAACCAGGGAGTGCTAAACGTACCGCATCCCATGAAGTTTGCATCGGATCGGCTCTCGCAATACTTGCTGCCGTATAGCTCGCTAGGGCGACCGGAGGAGTAATATTGGATAACGCGCCAAACCAGAAGACAAAGAAATGCGCTGCTAAAGGCATCACACCGGCTTTAATTAAAATAGGTGACACTGTAACGGCAACCACGATATATAGAGCAGTTGATGGTAAGCCCATACTTAATACAATACAGACTAACATCACAACCAGTAAGATCATCCATAATGTATTGTCAGTCATAGAGACAATATTAAATGCTAAGGTCGCACCGATACCGGTCATGGTAACAACACAAATAATCACACCAATGGCAGCACAAGCGATAGTCACTTGTACCGAGCCACGAGCCGCTTCTGCTAAAGCATCAGCCACTTTAGTTAATGTCATTCGTACCGTTTTATCAGGTGTTAGCCAGCTGGCAACAATAATGGTTAATATACCAAGAAAACCCGCATAAATAGGGGTTTTACCCATTAATAGCGTGCCAATTACAATAATTAAAGGTAATAGTAATAAACCGCGTGCTTTTAATACCGCTTTAACTTGTGGAATATTCTCTTTGCTAAGTCCTTTTAAACCTTGTTTTTTCGCTTCAATATCAATTGCCATGATCAAGGCCGCGTAATAGAGCAACGCAGGAATAATCGCGGCAATAACAATCGTGGTATAAGAAATTCCCAAAAAGCCCGCCATAATAAAAGCTGCCGCACCCATAATTGGTGGCATGATCATTCCACCTGTAGATGCAGTAGCTTCAACGGCACCCGCAAAACGTGATGTTAAGCCAATGTTTTTCATTAATGGAATGGTAAAGGTTCCCGTAGTGGCTACGTTGGCGACCGCGCTACCACTTAATGAACCTGTTAATGCTGATGAAATGACGGCAACTTGAGCAGGTCCCCCACGGCGACGTCCCGCCATGGCTAGCGCTAAATCATTAAATAGTGCTGTGGCACCACTAACACTTAAAAACGAACCGAATAAAATAAATACCACGATAGCGGTAGAGGCAGTAGAGAGTGTAATACCAAAAATACCTTCACTGGTCATAAATAAACGATATAACAGTCTCTCTACAGAAAATCCTGCATGACCAAAAATACCCATAAAGTATTGGCCAAATAGGGCATAGATAATAGCGAATGTGGCTAGGCTCGGAATAAAATAGCCCGTTGTTCTTCTTGCTGCTTCAAAAAGAACAATAATGCCAAGAATTGCCATCGCATAATCCATTGTGTTGGGAATGCTTTTTCTTACCACATGGAGATCAACATAGTTAAAGAAAAAATAGCCATAGCTGATTAATGTTAAAGCGATAAACAGATAATCCCAGCCATTAAATTTTGCGGTAGAAAATCGTTTAGAGAATGGAAATAAAATAAAACCAAGGATCAAAATACCACTAAGAAAAATAGTATTACGATAAAACTCTTGGGTGTTGGATAAGGCATTAGAGTAAATAGCATACAACGAAATGAATATCGCCAGCGTGGTGGTGATTTTTAAATAGATACCGGTAAGGTGACGAGTGCCTGAGCTAGCTTCTTTATCTAATGCTGGTGGCTCTACCGGAGTTAGGTGGTCATTATTAGTCATAACTCACTCCTGTTATTTATTATTAGTTTGCGTTTGAGCTTCAGGTGGAATTAAATAGTCAGGGATATCTAATCCAATTTCTTTGTAATAACGATAAGCTCCAAGGTGTAATGGCACAGAAACACCTTTTAACGCATTTTCGGTGGTGATGTATTTTGCAGCACTATGTACTTGATGAACTTCTGGTAAGTTTTCAAACATGGTTTTAGTCAATTCATAAACTAACTGGTCATCAATACTTGTGGTTGTCATTAAGATATTAGGTTGTGCAATGGTGTTTACTTTTTCTGCTTGGCGAGGGTAGGTATTTGCTGGTATTTCAAAGCGAAACCAAGAGTTAGCAATATGATTAATATCATCAAGTTGCTTATCAGTCACTTCAAGTAATTTGGCATTAACACCACTGGCATACATATCGGTAACCGCAGAGGCGGGAACACCCGCAGGTAATGCTCCCCCATCAAGGCGTCCATCACGCATTGCTGAAACGGTATCTCCATAACCAAGATATTCAGGAGTGATCTCTTTTTTAGTTAAATTCACACCTTTAAGAATGATAATGGTCGATTGTTCAGTGCCACTGGCTTGTGGCCCGACAGAGAAGCTGGTGGCACGAATATCATCCAATGTTCCTGTTTTTACTTTGTCATTCATTAAGACAAAGTGCTCTACATTTGGCCAAAGCATTGATATAGAACGTAGATTTTTTTCAGGTTTGCCTTCAAAATTACGCACACCTTCGTAAGCTTCCACAGCTAATAGACTTTGTAGAATAGAAAGCTGAGCTTCGTTTTGTTGCATTAAATAGATATTTTCAATTGAGCCAGCAGAGGACTGCCCTGTGACTTGTATTCCTCTATCCTTGAGGTGGGTGCTCCAAACATTGGCTAAACCGACTCCCATCGGGTAATAAGTTCCTCCTGTTGAGGCCGTTGCTACAGAGAGAAATTGCTTATTGGCATTCTCTTTTTTGCCGATCATTGCTAGTGATACAACAGCAATAACAGCAACAATACCGATGGCAAGCTTTGTTTTTCTTATTCTCATGATGTTGTTCCTGTACATAAAAACGCAGGTGAATATTTCACATCAACTTGTATACAACATGACAACTTTTATAGGTAAAGGAAGGTTACGAAATTGTGAACTGGGTTGATTAATTTGATACGTGAATGTAACAAATTGTGATCATGATGGTAATTATGTAAATTATATTCATAATTAAGGGGTTTTTATCAAGAAGACAGAGAAAATATCGATAATTTGGGGTGTTTGAAAAATAATTCACTAAAAAATAAATTAATAATAGATTTTATAAAATAAATAACTATTTACATTAAAGGAATAAATAAGAGCAGAGAGGGGCGAGAAAACAATAATTAACGGGTATGGCTAACGAATAAATATCAAAATTAGTCAATTAAAGATAATAAATAATTAAAAATTATTATTTTATAATGAGATGGAGATTACGCCATTGGCTATTAAAATAAATACTCCTGACCACACTAAGGCTGAAACAGCACTTGTTAGATAAATACCATAAATGGGGAGTTTTAATAAACCTGCGCTAAAAGGCGTAAGGTAGCGAAACACAGCTAAAAAGCGTGAAATAAAAAGAATAAAGAATGCTTTATTTTTTAACAGTTGTTGTATACGTAAGATCTTTGTTTGATAGCGGGTAACCCATTTATTTAAGCGAGGGAAATAATAAATGGAACGCCCTAACTGATAACTCGCTATAGATCCTAATAAGGCACCTAAACTAGTTGCTAACCAAAGTAAAATAGGCGAATGGAAGGGCAAGCAAACCCCAAATATTAAGATCAGCATTAACGATGCGGGAGGTAAAAAGGATGAAATACCAATAGTAGATTTTCCCGCAGTGAGTAGGGTAATAGTAAAAAATAAAGCGATAGGAGAAACATGACTTAATGTGTCAAGCATTGAATGGAGTATTTCCATTTTATTCTCCTTTGATAATATTTTGCCCCTTTAGTATAGAGTGCATCTTTATACCAGACTGTCCGTTAGCCTAGCAAAATTTAATGGTCAGAAAAAGTAAGTCAAGAGCTTGTAAATAAAATGCCCCTCCATTTTAATGACTAATCTGTTAGCTGGAGGGGCTTATTACTAAATAATTAAATTATAATTAATGTGCTTCATTAATTTATCGTTATCACGATAATCAACAGGAATGGCTAACACAGCAGGACCATCAACAGCTATCGCTTTACGTAAGGTTTCACGAAGTTGAGATGCGCACTCAACAGAAAATCCTTTAGCACCAAAAGATTCTGCATAGTGTTTAAAATCAATGGGACCAAATTTTACGCCAGAAGGACGGCCATATTTTACCTCTTCTTGCATCTCCACCATATTATAAGCATTATCAACCCAGATAATATGCAATATATTGGTATTAAGACGAACTGCGGTTTCTAGCTCCATTGAAGATTGCATAAATCCCCCATCACCAGAAACAGAGATAATTTTATCGCAAGGACGTACAAAAGAAGCGCCTATTCCCCAAGGTAATGCAACTCCCATGGTTTGTTGACCATTAGAAATTAGCATTTGTCTCGCTCTAAAACTATAAAGGTAACGTGCAAGCCAAATATGAAAACTCCCCATATCAATACAAAGAGTGACATCGTTATCAATGATATCTTGCATTTCATGTATGATAGTTAAAGGATGAATAGGTGTGCCTTGTCTAAAATAACTATTTTGTTGCAAAATTTCCCTTTGCTGACGTATTTTCTCTAGTATTCCTTGGCTCTGATTAGACAATTGTAATTTTGAATTAGGCTGGTGAGTTAATTGTTGCGTTAACTCATCCAGTGTTAATTTAATATTGCCTGTTAATTCTAAGGCAGGGCAGTAAGCTAAATCGATTTCAGCTTGGATCTCATCAATATGGATAATATTGGCATTATGACTGTTCCATAAGGAAGGCTCATACTCAATCGGGCTATAACCTAAAGTGATAACTAAATCAGCGTGTGCCAGTAATTCATCCCCTGGCTGATTATTAAATAAGCCAATTCGCCCGGCAAAGAGTGGAAAATGGCGATGAGCAATAGCCCCGGCAGATTGATAAGTACCTACAATAGGAACAGGAAAAATATCAAGGAAATTTTGTAAGGCAAGAGCATTTTCCGGATCGCTGGCTTGAAGCCCTATTAATATCACAGGGTTTTTCGCTTGTAATAATAAGCTGATCGCTTCTTGAATTGCACTATCACTCGCGGCACCTAAATTAGGTTTGGATTTAGGTGTTAATAATGGGCTATCTACCTCATTATTGAGTATATCCATTGGAAAGGTTAAAAAAGCCGAGCCGGGACGACCTGATTCCGCATGACGAAAAGCATTGGCTAACGTCTCTGAAATTGATTGTGAAGAATCAACTTCAGCACAAAACTTAGTGATTGGGTTAAACATTGTTACTGTGTCCATACTTTGATGAACCAGTTTAAGTCTATCCGTAGATTTAACTGAGCCTCCTAAGGCAACTAGAGGATCACCTTCTGATGTAGCTGTCGCAATGCCCGTTGCTAGATTAGAACAACCGGGACCAGAAGTGGCTATCGCCACACCCGCTTTACCGGTTAAACGTCCTACCGCACCCGCCATAAAAGCCGCATTGGCTTCGTGACGCACAACAATAGTTTTAATTGTTGAATCAACCAAAGAATCAAAAACACGGTCAATTTTGGCTCCGGGGATCCCAAAAACTTGTTTAACACCATGTTGTTCTAATTGCTTAACCACCAAGTCAGCACCGCAATTCCAATGATGAGAGTTCATAAAACCTTCTTTAAGTTTGCAAGTGAATGAATAAAAACAGAATGACCTTTAGGAATGATTACTTTCAGTTTTCGGCTTGTTCTATTGCCTGATGAAGGTCATCGGGCATTAAATTAGCTTCTAAGAATGTTGATTGATGAGGTAAGTCAATAGTAAAACGAGAGATAACACCGATTTGTAGGGTGCCTTTTTTTAATTGATAATCAAGTACATGGCCACCACCTTCACGTTGGTGATTAATATAATGCTCATGAAATCCAGCAACATTAAGGCCTTGAGTAAATTGCGGGGAACGAAAGCCGGCAATAATACCCATTTCATCGTGAAAGGTAAAAATAGGCTGATTTTCAATGGCTTCTAACATGGGTACATAAGGAGGCTCTTGACGTGGCACTGTACGTGTTTTAACTAATTCAAATTCGCCTTCAATTTTGATGGCACAAAATAGATTATCGGAAGGGACATATTGGTTAATAATATTGTGAACCTGTTGTTGAGAGACAGGATCTGAAAACTGATGTGTAATATCAGGTTTAAAGAATGTCATTACAGCAAAAGGCGATCCTTGATCTGGACGGGCTTCTCGCGCACTGCCATCTGAACGTAATTGAAAAACGTTACTATCAAAGGCTACCAATTCGCCATCAAGATGATTAAAAGTACCTAAACCAAAATCACCATGCTTTAATAAATCAGCAATAGTAACATCACTATCATAAACACCAGCAATAAGACTACTCATTAAAGAATTTTGGTAGATAGTACATTCTGGGTGTTTATTAATATAATGATTTAAAGAAGTTATTATTTCTTGGGTGCAGTTGCAGGAACTATGAGTATTTTTATGGTTGTGGGTGATATCACTATTATCTCGCTCGATATGGTTAAAGCTAGTTTTCATAATGAAGCAGATCCTTATTTATTTAGATAGACATTCATCAACTATCAATTTCATTATTAGCCCTATAGGTAAGATTTTCAAATGTTTTAATTGATATTAAAAAAGATGTGATAATCATAGAGAGTGAGATTAAAGCTATTTAATTGTTTTTTATGAATTTAATTTTAAGTGTAACTTTATTAAAAAAAAATTAAAAAAATATCAATGTTATTGATGAGGTTGATTTGTTTGTTTCCATGAGAAACTATAAATTAATGGAATTATTTTAAGCGATTATGAGTAATCACAAGGAAATTAAAGAAGAATTTAAAGAAAATGGATATTAATAGTTTTTTATTTTCATTGTGATTTATTAGAAATATATTTTTAGTTATAAATAATAAAATTAATTTTATTAAAATTTAAAAAAAGATTAATTTTAATAATTATTATTTAGGAGGAAGTTAGAGTTATCAAGAAGGATAAAAGTGTTACAAAATGTAACTTTTAATTCCAGGTAAACAGAAATGTATCTATATATGTAAGATTGCTGTTGTTATTATGTAAGTTGTTAATTTTCATTTGTCATTATATATCAACAGATTATGTTGATTTTTTTACATTTATGATCGGTATTTCCGATCGATGGTCTGATTATGATAGGTTTTATCTATTATATTTCACTTAATTGATCGATTAAAACGTTTTTACTAAGTCTAATTATGACAATATAGTAATAAAAATTTTAGTTAAGTAGAGGGTAAAGTAAGAAAAAGGAATGCTTTCACAAATGAAAAAAGATGATAATAATAGCGTTAGTATGTCGGATTTTTTTAATAAAAAAACAGGGTTGTTTATAAAGTATAAAAGGAAAGAGTTAGGTTTAACAGGACAGGATTTAGCGATCATATTGAATGTTAGTCAGCAACAAATTTCTCGATATGAAAATGGAACTACAAATATTACTGTTACCTTACTTAATAAAATACTGATGATATTGGACTCATCATGGAGTGAGTTTTTAACATTTAATGAATTAACTGATAGGTATTAATTCTGATTTAATTGTTGTTAATTAATATTTAATATATGGGGAAGTTTAAATGAAAAAATTATTATTACCTTTAGTCATGAGCAGTGCATTATTTAGTGGATATACATTAGCTAATACTGGTGAAGTTCAATTTATTGGTGCGGTTACGTCGGAAACGTGTGATATTGATACAGAAATTGGTGGTTTAGTTAAATCAACAATCGATTTGGGTAAAATGACCACTGCAGATACCAATGGTAAATATGTTGAATTTGAATTAGTCCCTCGTACGGATGAATGCCTGAAAAAAACCAGTGGCCAAGTTGGTTGGCAAAGTGCAGGTTTTACTAATTCAGGTCTTGCTAATATGAAAGGTACTGCCGGTGGTGTATCTATTCAATTAACAGCGATTAATTCAACCACACCTAATCAGGATGTAACTTATAATAACCAAAGTGTTGATTTTGGTAATGGTAATGATCCAATTGGTAATATGAAATTTAAAGCAAGAATGACAGCAACGGCAGGTCAAACTGTTACAGAGGGTACTGTAATTTCAAGCGCAACTTATGCAGTAGCTTATAAATAATGTTTCATTATTTAATTTTATAATGTCTATTATCAATGTAGTTACTTTTATTTAATTATTCTAATAATAGTTATTATTATGCTCTATTTAGGGTGCTTTTAATCTATTCTATTTTTGTGAATATAAATAAAGTTTAATATAAGCATTATGACTGGAATAAAGGGTCATTGATCCTTTATTTCATTTGAAAATATTAATGGATAATATCAATGCGTTTAAAATCAATTAATGCTTTTGTGTTATCCTTGTTAGTAAGTCCATTTTATGTTTGCGCAGATTTAAATATGGACTTCTTACATGGAGGAGTTCAACTGCAAGCTGCTGGTGTATTTGATGAAAATACCAATTATCCTGCTGGGCATTATATTGTTGAGGTTATTTTCAATCGAAAATTAATTAGTAAAAAAGAATTAATTATCTCACCAGAAGATAATGAAAATTTATGTTTAAAAAAAGATTGGATTAATGAGTTATCGCTTCCAATAAAATTAAATTTATTTGAATTATATTATCATCCTGAGCGCGATTGTTATGATATTAGCCGTTATCCTGGGGCTCAGGTTATTTTTGATAATTCGAAGCAAACTTTAACATTTAGTATTCCTCAAATTGCATTAGATGAATCTCTGCGCCGGCAGGAATGGGATTATGGGATAACAGGTATTAAATTAAACTATTCGGGCTATATTTCTAAAACCAGTTCTTCACAAGCACAAATTTATGGTGATTTTGATTTATATGCTAATTTAGGTCGTTGGGTCGCTTATGTTCGTAGTAGTTACCAAAGGAACTCGGGTACAGAAACATCGGAGGCAACAGTTTCCACAGCAATTAAATCAATACAAGGAAGTTTTACCGTAGGTAAAACAATAACCTCTTTATCAATATTACCTAACTTTGCTTTTTATGGAATGTCACTCCGCTCGGAAAGGGATATGCGCCCATGGGAAAAACGAGGTTATGCACCGGTTATTTCTGGTGTTGCAAACTCTAATGCTAAAATTACTATATCTCAAAATGGATATGTATTAAGTTCACAAGTTGTTCCCGCAGGGGCTTATCAATTAAAAAATATAGCACCAGTAAGTAATGGAAATATAACAGTGACAGTAGAAGAAAGTGATGGGACAAAAACAGTTCGCTATTATCCTGTTGCCACACTTTCTTCCTTATTACGCACAGATGAAATAAATTACAACATTGCTATCGGAGAAAAAGAAACAGTAGGTAAAAGAGAAAATAGTTTATTTTTTCTAGGTGCATTTGACTACGGATTAACTAATGTTACGGTTCATGCTGCGGGAATTTTGCATAATAATTATAAAAGTGCAGCATTAGGAATGAGTAAAGATTTTGGACGATTTGGTGCAATGTCATTTACTGCTAATACTGCTGTAAGTGTATTTCAAAAACAGACACCAACAGCACCCGAAGTTAGGCAGTCTGGTATCAGCTATTCGTTACAATATGCAAATTCATTGACTGATAATACTAATTTACAGCTACTCGCATATCGCTATACTGGTAAAGATTATGTTGATTTTAATGAATTTAATTCAAATGCTTTATATCATCGCAGTAATCGTAAAGAGCGTTATGAAACGATATTGTCCCAAAGTTTTGATGGTAGCTTTGTTAGCTTATCTGCTTGGATGCAAACATATAGAAATAGTATTAGTAATGAAGTTGGCACAAATATTACTTACAATACAACAATTAAATCTGTCGATTTCTCATTATCAGCGGATTATCAAAAATTAAACGATTATGAGCATGATAATTATATTATTTCTGTTGGAATAAATATTCCCTTTAGCTTATATGATAAAAATCATTTTTGGGCAAATTCTGTTAGCTACGATAGGAAAAATAAAGCTAGTTTTAATTCTGGTGTTTCTGGAAGTATTAATGAAAAAATAAACTATAGTATCAATACAAGTAAAGATCGTGATAATTGGTCTAATTCTGCTTATTTTGGTATTGATCATAGTATTATTAATACGGGATATGCGATTTCTCAAAATGGCCATCAAACTACCAGTTCTATTAATGCTTCAGGAAGTTTATTAGCCACCCCAGATACAGGATTATTATTCAGTAATGTCAGAAGAGATACTGTCGCAATTGCAAAAATTAAAAATATAGAGGGTATAACATTCAATGACTCACCGCCAACTGACAAAGAAGGAAACACTATTGTTGGGGTATCACCATACATTGAAAATAATTTAAAAATAAATACAGAAGAAATTCCGAATAATGTTGAATTACTTGATTCTGTTCAAAACTTTACTCCAGTAGATAAAGCTATTATTTATCGCGAGTTTAAATATTCAACAATTCAAAGGTATATATTAAGAATAAAAAATAAAAATGGTGATTTTATTTCTGCTGGAAGTGCTGTTAGAAATAAAAATGATGAATATATAGGATTTGTTTCAAATTCTGGGGTTCTTTTATTAAATTTATTAGATAAGCCTAATAAGCTATTCGTTATATCACCTAATGGTGAAAAATGTACTTTAAATTTGGAGAAAGTAGAATCTAATGATCATAAAATTATGGAAATTGAATGTAATGAATAGAATAGTATTTGTTTTTGCTTTAATCATATCGTCATTAACCTGTTTTAAAGCATATTCAGCGTTTACGCTTAATGGTACTCGCTTTATTTATGATGAAGGTCGCAAGAATATCGCGATAGAAGTTAAGAATAATAGTGATAAAACCTATGGTGGCCAAGTTTGGATTGATAATCTTAATGGGAATGAAGTGTTCTTTATTCCTGCACCTAATTTATTCAAAATAACTGGAGGAGAAAAACAATTAATCCGCTTGCTATATGTAAATGATATTTTACCTAAAGATAGGGAATCATTGTTTTGGCTCAATATTCAGGAAATCCCGCCAATTTCTTCTGCCGATGACAGTAATGTGCTTGCTGTTGCATTAAACACACAAGTTAAACTGATTTATCGCCCTAAGATTTTAGCTGAAAAACGCGAGGATGCAGAAAAAAGTCTGACATATAGTGGTTCAGTTTTAAAGAATCCTACACCTTACTATTTTGCATTAACTCAAGTGTCAGTCAATAATAATCCTTTGGTCTTGTCAAAAGACATTGAGCAATCTATTAGTTTATTTCCACCTTTCAGTGAGGTAAATGTGCAGCGCCCATTGTTAGGTAAAGTAACCGTTGAAGCTATTGATGATTATGGTGCTAGACGTGTTATTGAGCTTAATTAAGGAAGTAAAAATGAAAAATAAATCATTTTATTTCACGCTATTATTATTTTTTATTGCTATGGATACTTCTGCTGCTCGATGTCGGAATGTGTCAATCAAATATAATTTTCCAGCCCAAATAGATATTACAAATAAAAAAGTGGGAGATAAGCTTTATTCTTTTGGTGCGCCAGACGCCCCTATAAACGTTGCTGGTCAATGTCTACGTGCTAATAGTGGGGCGGGAAATACAAATGGAAATTATATTTATATTGTTGATCAATATGGCTCATCACCAACATTATGCCCGACTACTGGTACAGTTGATAAAAATTCACCAGATGGATACTTGCGTTTTCGTTCAACGGGAAGTTGTGCTAATTCTTCTTGGCTGCTAGTTCTAGATTATAAAATATCTGGGGTTGGCTGGACCAATTTAACAGGTCCCGGTGGTGGTACTGATTCAGGCGTTGTTTATTTACAAAAAAAGCCACCTGTAGGAAAAACGGTTATTAATCCTGTCTATATGTTGAAACGTAATTATTATTCTCGAATTGGTCAAATGGGCAATACGTTACAAAAGGAAAGCGTTGCTCTTAGTGCACCAACATCGATGACGTTGATAAATAATGCTTCTTGTGCAGTGTCTGTTAATGACGTCGCATTTGGTGAACAAACCGCTAGTGACGTAAAAATGAATACTATTGCAGGAAAAAATATAAATATTTCTTTTACGTGTAATGCTGTATTACCTGCATACACACTCAGTTTTTCTGGTAAAGATGGTGTGAATAATGCCACAACAGGGATCATTAAGGTTAAAGATAATAGTTCAGTGGGGTATCAACTTTCTTGGGCAGATAGCACGGTTAAACCCATTAATAGTGCTGTAGTTATTAATAATGTGGCAATAGCTCCGAATACAAAGCCAAAAACCAATAATTTTACTATTCCGATAAGGGTAAAACCTGTTGCGTTATCCACACAGCCAATCCCTGGGCCGGCTAATACTGCATTAACGATTAATATAAAGTTAAATTAAATGGAGTTAACGATGGTAAAAAAATCTTGTTTTATGTTTAGCGTTATTTTATTTCCTATTTATGTTGGAGCAACAAGTTTCACCTCTAATGTTACTGGTGGAACAGTCACTTCAAATTTAAGTATGACAGTGAAAGCCTCTTGCAGTACAACGGTTGGTGATGTGACATTTGGTGACCAAAGCGCGGGTGATATTAAAAAAGGAGCTGTCGCAGAGAAGGTAATATCATTGGCTATTGTATGCGATACAAAAATGACTAATTACACATTAGCATTTACGGCGGCTGATGGTGTTAAAGATGTAGCAAATGGCATTATTAATACTAAATTAAATTCAACGGTGGGTTATCAACTTAAGTGGGGAGATTCGACCGTTAAACCTGTGGATACAGCAATTACTATTAATGGCAGTACAATTACCCCAACAAACAAGCCAACGCAAGAAAGTTTTACTATTCCAATTAAAGTTAAACCTGTTGCTCTTGGGGAGACTGTTTCTCCTGGTGCAGCAAATACGGCGTTAAACATTAAACTAACTTTCAATTAGTTGAGGGACTATGTGCAAATCTATATTGCTTACCAGCCTGTTAATCTTTATCACAAGAAGTTGTTATGGCTCTGAGTTAAATGCAACCTCAATCATTGGCGGTGCTGTTCAATCGCAATTTAGTATGAATGTAAAAATAGCTACATGCTTACCCGCTACTGTTGACAATGTTACTTTTGGAGCAGTTGATACAGCGACTATTTTATCGGGTGAAGTTGAAGGGCACTCAACACTCTTTTTGGATTGTACGGGCACAATTAAGCCACAAAGAGTTACAATACTTTTTGAACCTGCTAATCCTCATTTAACCATGGGTAGTGTGGGTTATATTGGTTCAAAAAATACCACACTTGGCTATTTTGTGTCGTGGGAAGATGAACAAATAGGTGCTATTGGTGAAGGGGTACCAATGGGGAAGGCACTTTTTTTTAAAAAAACGGATGCTTCATTGATGAAAGTTAAACTTAAAATAAAACCAGTTGTACTTCCATTAGGAGGAAAGTCCGTTCATTTGGGTAATGGAAATACCCATATAACTATCAAAATAAAATATATCTGATATGAGTTTTTGTATGAATAAAAAAATATATATGTATTTTATTATTACTTGTTTAAGTAATTTTCCTCAACCAAGTTTATCAGATGAAATCTTACCTGATGCTCAATTAACAATTTCTTTGGATGTAGTTAGAATCACTTGTGATATTAATAATGGAAAAGGATTTAATAAAATAGTAGATTTTGATGTTATTAACGAAAGTAATTTATTAGCTGGTAATCAACCAGCCGTAAAAACACAATTTATTGTTGATTGCCAAAAAAGTGGTTTTAAACCTGAGCATATTGATATCAAAGTTAAGCCTGGTAGCCAAGGTGCATTAAATAATGGTATTGGTGGTGAACTTAAAACCAATTTATCTGGTGTAGGAATTTATTTATCATGGGCAGACTCAAGCCCAATAAATCTATCTGGAGTGAATAAAAGTTTTAGTGCAGATCTTAATAATCAATTTGATATTAGTTTTTTTGCAAAACCATATGCTCAATCTCAAATTGTTGAAAAAGGTTCACTAAAAAGTAGCATAATTATTAATGCATTATATAAGTAATTTATTTTAATCTTATTCAAAAAGGGAACGCCATATTATGTTTCCTTTATATATTACAGAGCAATTGCTGTAATATTATCATTGGGGCTAAGATCTATAATTTTGTCCCCATGAATAGAAAACTGTCTTTAGTGCTAGGGGAGTGTTCAGCATCAATTTCTGATTGCGGACGCTCAAGTAGATTATCTGCGCGATCGTAAAACAGCATGGTATCAAGGTTTTCACTACTGGCGACTTTTTTTTAACGTTGCTCTGAGTCATACAGGTATTATACCCAACCTCGATAGGTGTCTTCCATGGCACCAAGATTATCTTGGGGATCATAAAACCACTTACGCCATAAGGTAATGCCATTTAACGGGTGCTGTTTATCACGAGAGCTGAAAGTGCTAATGGTTCGCCCCAGTTTATCGTATTGCCGATATTGGGTGAGAGCTCCTTGAGTTCGACTGATTTCACGGTGTAGGTCGTCACGGTCAAATTCAGTAATTAACTGTGAGCGACCGTCAATAAGGTGGTTGATGGCAGTGGTATGTCCGGAGCCGTAATAGAGCCAGTTGAGGCTGTCACCTTGAGGTAACGTCAGACGGCTTAGGTTATTGAGTTCATCATAATTAAATTCGACGATATCGTCGCCTGTTTGTTCACGAATAATGCGGCCAAGTGCATCGTAGGTAAAGTGGACTTGATTCGCTTGCAAACCCATTTCAAGACCACGTTGATTAGGTTGTTTGCTGGCGACCAATAGGCGGTTCATACTATCCCATTGATATTGATAGCGATCAGTTAAAGTCTCTCGTTTGGCAAGGTTCCCCGCCGCATCATAGTCGAGTAATATTGTGCGTGGTGCGGATGTGAAGACTCTGTCGCCTAAGTGAGCTTCTTCAACCAGTCGCCCCAAACTGTCATACGCTAAACGCGACTCTGTGTTATCCGGCCAAAATACAGTGATAAGGCGCTCGCGTTCATTCTGATATTGCCAACGCGTTTGGTTACCATTACCATCCGTTATGCTGAGTAGTCGGCCCAATGCGTCCCATTCACTAATATGTGTATGACCCAACGCATTGCGACAACCGCAAGGTAATCCAAACTCATCCCAAATTAGCGCCGTTTTAATGCCTGTACGGTCGGTATAATGAATAATTTGGTGATCATGATTAAGTTGCCAAAATGAGGTTGAACCATCGTGCCAATATGCCGTTCGTGTGAGGTTGATATCATCATATTCAAGACGATAGCTTTCGCCTTCGCTCGTTTTGTTTTCAATCACTCGCCAAAGATTATCTTCTGAAAGTGCCCAGCGGTATTCACTGCGCAAGCCATATTTATCGCTATGCCACGCCATAACACCGGCATCAGTCCATCCAAATTGGCGATAAGGGTGATTTGTCTGTTGCTCAACACGTATTAATTGGGCACTTTCGTTGTAAAAAATTGCAATGAAACTATTTAATGGGAAATTATAATGATTAAAATGTAATAAATTGTTTTTATTGAAATATACGCATTTTATTATTTTTTTGATTATCAATATATAATCTATTTTATTTTTAAGTAAAAACTCATTAAATGAGTGGGATGCAAATTTAATGCATAAATTAGATATTAAATTATATTAAAGTTATTTTTTATAAAATAAAACAGCATAAACTTTCGATAAGTCTCGTAGAGTTTATGCTGCTTTTGTTAGTATTTAAACGTGAAGAAAACCGAATAATACTAAATAATAATAAAGCTATTTATTACACATTAAACAAGAAGTTCATCACATCGCCATCTTGCACGATATAATCTTTACCTTCCGCACGCATTTTACCTGCTTCTTTCGCACCTTGTTCACCACCATAAGTGATAAAGTCATTATATGAGATGGTTTGGGCGCGGATAAAACCTTTTTCAAAGTCAGTATGGATCTTACCTGCAGCTTGTGGGGCAGTTGCACCTACAGGGATTGTCCAAGCACGGACTTCTTTTACACCAGCAGTAAAGTAAGTTTGTAAATCGAGTAACGCATAACCTGCACGGATAACACGGTTTAAGCCCGGCTCTTCGATGCCTAAATCTTGCATAAACTCTTCGCGCTCTTCATCGTCTAGCTCTGCAATATCTGCTTCGATAGCAGCACAAACAGGAACAACAACAGAGCCTTCGGCTTCAGCGATTTTACGTACCGTATCAAGATAAGGATTATTTTCGAAACCATCTTCATTGACGTTGGCAATATACATGGTTGGTTTCAGGGTTAAAAAGCTTAAATAACGGATAATCGCTTTTTCTTCATCACTTAAATCTAATGCACGCAACATACCGGCTTTTTCTAAGTGCGGTAAACATTTCTCTAAAACTTCCATCTCTGCTTTAGCAACTTTATCACCACCTTTGGCTTTTTTCTGATTACGATGCATTGCTCGTTCACAGGTATCTAAATCAGAAAGCGCTAATTCGGTATTAATTGTTTCAATATCTTCAGCAGGATCGACTTTACCCGCCACATGCACAATATTGTCATTTTCAAAACAACGCACGACATGGCCGATAGCTTCAGTTTCGCGGATATTGGTAAGGAATTGGTTACCTAAGCCTTCACCTTTAGATGCGCCTTTAACCAAACCTGCAATATCAACAAACTCCATTGTTGTAGGTAACACTCGTTGTGGTTTTACAATTTCTGCTAACTTATCTAAGCGAGGATCAGGCATGGGTACAACACCTGTATTTGGCTCAATAGTACAGAATGGGAAGTTGGCTGCCTCAATACCTGCCTTAGTTAAGGCATTAAACAGTGTAGATTTCCCTACGTTAGGCAGACCGACGATACCACATTTAAATCCCATAAACGTTCACCTTGTCACATAAAAAACAACAGGAAAGGGGGAGCTCCTGTTGTGTGCTGTTAAAAAAATTGGCGCTATTATAGAACAAATCCCTGTTTGATTAAATCATCAGGGATTAATTGCGCAAAAGAAAAGGGCATGGCATTGCCCAGTTAACTTATTTGATACACTAATAGCTTTATTGATAGGGGTTAAGCTTTAAAGCTATGTAAACGATTAATAGCTTTTTCGTAACCATCACGCATCAGAATATCTGTACAAGCAAGGGCTTCATCAATTGCATCATCAATAAGTTTTTGCTCACTTGTTGGTGGTTTACCTAACACAAAACCGACCACTTTGTTTTTATCACCGGGATGACCAATCCCAATACGTAATCGATAAAAATTGGGGTTATTGCTAAATTTACTCTGAATATCTTTTAGTCCGTTATGGCCACCATTACCGCCACCCAATTTCATTTTTACCACACCCGGTGGTAAATCCAGTTCATCATGTGCAACCAATATTTCATCGGGTTGAATACGATAAAAATTTGCCATCGCTAATACCGCTTTACCACTTAAATTCATAAAAGTGGTAGGGACTAATAAACGAACATCATTACCATTTAAATTAATACGAGCAGTATAGCCGAAGAATTTGCTCTCTTCTTTTAGAGATTGTTGATGACGTTGAGCCAATAAATCAACATACCAAGCACCCGCATTATGGCGAGTCTGGGCATAATCAGCACCGGGGTTGGCTAACCCGACGATAAGTTTAATTTTACTCACAATTGCCTTTCACTGTTATCGTCTTAAAAGAAAGCATCTAGTTTACCTTTCTCTGTCAAGAAGCACAAAATAGATTGTCATGATTATTTTGTTGAAATCTTTCTAGGAGAGAATACTTATTATTTGATAGGGCAAAAAGAGCGAAACAGGCGTATTAGCACCGATAAATGATTTATAAAAGCAATAAAACACATTTTTTGCAAAGAATTGTCAATAATTTTCAGAGCATGTGATCACTGCGACAATACCTTTTTAGTCTTTATGGCTATAATAACTACAATGAATAAAAGGTTATTCGATGTATTTTGGTGTTGAATCGTCTGACGACGCGCTTGGAGGTGCAACATGAAATATAAACATGCTTTTGCCGTTGGCAATTTATTGATGGCTATCGGTATGGTGCTTATGCTCGGTAGTCTCGGTTATAATCTTCTTAGCCATATTTTTCCATTAGGACTACCTGATATTTTATCTGATGCTTCGCTAATGGGGATCTTTATTGGTGCACTTGTTTGGTTAGCAGGGGCTCGTATTGGTGGTAGAGAAACCGTTGCAGAAAGATATTGGTGGTTGCGTAATCATGACGAACGTTATCGTCGCCATGATAATCATCGTTATCCATAACAGTGTGGGCATCAATAAAATATAGATAAAATCATAATTCATAATAAAGTAAGAATAGATAATAAGTAACTCATTGTCGTTAATATGCAGATAATACATATCTAAAGACCCGCTGATAAAGTGATCGCGGGTTTTTTATTGTCTAAATATTTTATCTTAAAAAGATAACAAAAAACCCGCTATAACATAGGCTATAGCGGGTTTAATTATCTCAAAGTACGATATTAAATCGACAAATTAATGTTCGAACATCGCAGAAATTGACTCTTCATTACTGATACGACGAATGGCTTCAGCCAACATACCAGACAAGGTCAATGAGCGGACTTTATTTAATGCTTTGATTTCTGCTGACAATGGAATTGTATCGCAGACAACCACTTCATCAATAACAGAGCTTCTGATGTTCTCAACAGCATTACCAGAGAAAATAGGGTGAGTCGCGTAAGCAAATACACGTTTAGCACCACGTTCTTTCAGCGCTTCTGCTGCTTTACATAATGTACCACCTGTATCGATCATATCGTCAACAAGGATACAGTCGCGATTAGCAACGTCACCGATAATATGCATAACTTGAGAAACGTTAGCACGAGGGCGACGTTTATCAATAATTGCCATATCAGTATCATTCAGAAGTTTAGCGATAGCACGAGCGCGAACAACACCGCCAATATCTGGAGAAACAACAATAGGGTTGTCCAATTCTTTTTGAAGCATATCTTCTAAAAGGATCGGGCTGCCGAAGACATTGTCAACCGGTACATCAAAGAACCCTTGGATTTGTTCTGCATGTAAGTCGCAGGTTAAAACACGGTCTACGCCTACACTAGATAAGAAATCCGCAACAACTTTAGCCGTGATAGGAACACGGGCTGAACGAACACGGCGATCCTGACGGGCATAGCCGAAGTAAGGAATAACAGCAGTGATACGACCAGCGGAAGCTCGACGTAATGCATCAACCATGACCACTAATTCCATTAAGTTATCATTAGTTGGTGCGCAGGTTGATTGAATGATAAAAACATCACCACCACGTACGTTTTCGTTGATTTGCACACTGACTTCACCGTCGCTAAAACGACCTACAGCAGCGTCTCCTAAGCTAGTATAGAGTCGATTGGCAACACGTTGAGCCAGTTCCGGGGTTGCGTTACCAGCAAAAAGCTTCATATCGGGCACGAGAAAAACCTCAGGCTTGCGTCCAGAGAGAGATATTGTTGACCTGTAAAGAACGTGTTTATCAACATAGGGTTTGTAAACATCATAGTTACGGGTGCAATAACACAGGTATCCTTGAGCGGAATAAATGCACAGGGGAAATGTTAACGCCTTGCGCCACAAATCCGTGCACCCACTCAGGGGCGTTAATTAACACTTCACTAGCGGCCTCTTGCGATTCAAACTCACCGAATACACAAGCACCTGTCCCAGTTAAGCGTGACGGTGCATATTCTAACAGCCACGAAAGCAGATATTCAACCTCACGAAAACGTTTTCTTGCGATCATTTCACAGTCATTTGCAAACGGAGCCTGTAATAATGCGCCCAGAGAGCGAATAGGCGAATTACGTTTTAATTCTGGATCTGTGAAGATTGTCGGGGTTGGGATAGAAATTCCGGGGTGAGCAACTAAATACCAACACTCTTTGGGTGATGCCGGGGTTAATATTTCACCAACACCCTCAGCAAAAGCGGCATGCCCTTTAACAAATACCGGCACATCTGCGCCTAACGTCACGCCGAGTGTGGCTAATGTTTCATCGCTTAGGCCTGCTTGCCAATGGTAATTAAGGGCTATCAGTGTTGTCGCAGCATTGGAAGAGCCTCCCCCTAAACCTCCTCCCATGGGCAGTTTTTTATCAATACTAATATCTGCCCCTTGATAGCGTAGGGGAATATGGTGCTGATGGCAGTATTGACGTAATAATTTGGCTGCTTTAATAATCAGATTATCTTCATCTGCAACCCCTTCAACGGGGGTTAAGATGGTTAACTGAGTATCATTACGGGGCGTAAAAGTCAGCGTATCGCCATAATCTAAAAATTGAAATAAGGTTTGTAGATTATGGTAACCATCGGGGCGTTTCCCGGTAATGTAGAGAAAAAGATTTAATTTGGCAGGAGAGGGCCAACTTAGTGTCATTGCTGTATATCCCAGTTATCCATTTTTAATTTTATCGTGCGTTCACCTTGTTTTAATTCAAGGCGCTGTGGCAAGTTCGGTGTTATTGCGGTGTCATAGGATTGGTAGGTTACCACCCAATCACCTTCTGGGGTTGGCCATGTAACCGATTTTAAAAGATGATTTGCATCGAGTTCAAAATCCGTGGCATCACCCGGCAAACCAATTAACCAAGCGCGTAAATTTTTTAAAGGGATCACCATACCGGTGAGCTGATAAATCATTTCAGTTGGATTGTCACTATAATACTTTTTACCACCATTATCAGTCACTTCAATCACACCAGGCATCACATTTAAGTCTAGCTCTGTCGTCCCCAATGGATTGGTTAAAAGTAAGCGATAGCGATCGGTATCTTTATCTTGCCAATAGAAACGTGCGTAAGTTTTATAGGTGCCTTCAATGTAAGCGAAGGCGCCACGTGTTTCATATTGTGAAATCTTATTTAATGCTTGTTGACGCGATTGCCATTGAACATCGTTATCTGACGCTGAACCTTGTGTTTGTATATTATTTAAATTACATGCACTTAGTAGCAGCGCAGCTAGCGGAAGGAGACGCAAAAGTGATTTGGTTGGAAAAATGCGTGAGCGCATAGCTGAGATATTCCTTACATTCGTTCTTTGTTGCAAAAAAGCGTATCATAAACGCGAAGATATAACGATATTTCGTTAAATAGTCGATTGAATTTGCCTATCATACAAGTAAGCACTTTTATTGAAAGAGTTCATCAAGTAGAATGGCGGCAATGAAGAGTCCATACTAAATGCGCTGTTTTAGGTTTATACTAAGTCAAGTCGCGAGTCGGTATTTATTCATAACTCAATTATAAGATATGACGTTATTAGCATTAGGTATTAATCACAAAACAGCCCCCGTAGCGTTACGTGAGAAAGTCTCTTTTTCTCCTGATACCATGGGTGACGCCTTAAATAACTTGTTACAGCAACCTGCTGTAAGAGGTGGTGTAGTGCTGTCTACTTGTAACCGTACTGAGCTTTATCTGAGTCTAGAAGATAAAGAAAATAGCCATGAACAACTGATCAGTTGGTTATGTCAGTATCACCAAATTGAGCCTCATGAGCTTAAAAATAGTGTTTATTGGCATCAAGATAATCAAGCAGTGAGCCACCTGATGCGCGTTGCTAGTGGTTTAGATTCTTTGGTGCTAGGTGAACCGCAAATTTTAGGGCAAGTCAAAAAAGCGTTTGCCGATTCTCAAAACTACCACTCGCTCTCTTCAGAGCTGGAACGTCTGTTTCAGAAATCCTTTTCAGTTGCGAAAAGAGTGAGAACAGAGACCCAAATTGGTGCTAATGCTGTTTCTGTCGCTTTTGCTGCCTGTACTTTAGCGCGCCAAATCTTTGAGTCATTATCATCATTGACTATCTTATTGGTCGGTGCGGGTGAAACGATTGAATTAGTGGCGCGTCACTTACGTGAACATCAAGTCAAAAAAATCATTATTGCTAATCGCACCAAAGAGCGAGCGCAACGTTTAGCGAATGAAGTTGACGCTGAGGTTATCACTTTATCTGATATTGATGAGTCACTTTCTCAAGCGGATATTGTGATCAGTTCAACAGCAAGTCCGTTGCCTATTATTGGCAAAGGCATGGTAGAAAGGGCGTTAAAGAAACGTCGTAATCAACCAATGCTACTCGTTGATATTGCTGTGCCTCGTGATATTGAACAAGATATTGAAAAACTGAGTAACGTTTATCTTTATAGTGTTGATGATTTAGAAGCTATCATTCAGCATAACCGTGAACAGCGCCAAGCCGCAGCCATTGAAGCTGAACATATCGTGCAACAAGAGAGTGGCCAATTTATGGATTGGTTACGTGCTCAAGGTGCTGTCGGGGCGATTAGAGAATATCGCGATAGTGCAGAAATGTTACGTGCAGAAATGGCAGAAAAAGCGATTGCATTGATACAAAATGGCGCTGATGCAGAAAAAGTGATCCAACAGCTTTCTCATCAGTTGATGAATCGCCTTATTCATACACCAACCAAATCTCTTCAACAGGCTGCCAGTGATGGTGATATTGAACGCCTGAATCTCTTACGTGAAAGTTTGGGTATTACCCATAATTAACTTTATCTAACAGGATCTTAATCTACGAATGAAGCCTTCTATTGTCGCTAAGTTGGAAGCTCTACAAGAGCGTTATGAAGAAATTCAAGCACTTCTAGCAGAAGCTGATGTTATTGCCTCTCAGGAGCGTTTTCGTGCGCTTTCAAAAGAGTATGCTCAATTAACGGATGTCACATCTTGTTATCGTCAATGGCGAAAAGTGCAAGATGATATGGAAGCGGCAGAAATGATGCTTGATGATCCTGAAATGAAAGAGATGGCTCAAGAAGAGCTAAAAGAAGCACAAAGCGTCAATGAGGAGCTAGAACAGCAACTTCAAGTACTGTTATTACCTAAAGATCCTGATGATGAGTTCAACTGTTTCCTTGAAATTCGTGCCGGAACGGGTGGTGATGAAGCCGCACTTTTCGCCGGTGACCTGTTCCGTATGTATAGCCGTTATGCCGAAGCACGTCGTTGGCGTATTGAAGTGATGAATGCAAACGAAGGCGAACATGGCGGTTATAAAGAGGTCATTGCCAAAGTCATTGGTGATGGTGCTTATGGGGTACTGAAATTTGAATCAGGCGGGCATCGTGTACAACGCGTGCCTGAAACAGAATCTCAAGGACGCATTCACACTTCTGCTTGTACTGTTGCGGTATTGCCTGAAGTGCCAGAAGCTGAATTACCCGAAATTAGCCCAAGTGATTTACGTATTGATACTTTTCGCTCATCAGGGGCGGGTGGTCAGCACGTAAATACCACGGATTCGGCCATCCGTATTACGCATATCCCGACGGGCATTGTGGTAGAGTGTCAGGATGAGCGTTCTCAACATAAAAACAAAGCGAAAGCGATGTCAGTATTAGGTGCGCGTATTCGTGCTGCCGAAGTACAAAAACGTCAAGAAGCCGAAGCATCTGAACGCCGTAACTTATTAGGTTCAGGTGATCGTTCTGATCGTATTAGAACTTATAATTTCCCACAAGGTCGCGTGACGGATCATCGCATAAACCTTACGCTTTACCGGTTAGATGAGGTGATGGAAGGTAAACTAGATGCACTTATTCAACCTATTGTCACTGAATATCAAGCCGATCAGCTATCCGCTTTATCTGAGCAAGATTAATGAATTATAAACAATGGCTGCATCAAGCAGCCTTGCAATTAATTGATAGTGACAGCCCAAAGCGGGACGCAGAAATTCTATTAGGGCACGTAACAAAACGTGCTCGTACTTATTTGATTGCTTTTAGTGAAACTGTACTTTTAGAAGATGAACTAGTGCAATTGTCATCCCTCCTTGCTCGACGTATAAAGGGCGAGCCTATCGCTTATTTAGTAGGAGAGAGAGAATTTTGGTCACTACCTTTAAAAGTCTCTCCTGCAACACTTATCCCTCGGCCTGATACCGAATGTCTAGTTGAAAAAGCATTAGAGAAACTCTCTGCACAAGCAAGTCGAATTTTAGATTTAGGTACGGGGACAGGGGCTATTGCCTTAGCGATAGCTTCGGAACGTTCTGACTGTCGTGTCCTTGGTGTTGATTTTCAACCAGAAGCGGTAGCATTAGCGATAGAAAATGCACAACATTTGGCACTTAGCAACGTAGAATTTATGGAAAGTTGCTGGTTTAGTTCACTCTCTGGTTATCAATTTGATATGATAATCAGTAATCCTCCTTATATTGATGAAGAAGATGAACATCTTTCTCAAGGAGACGTTCGCTTTGAGCCATTAACCGCATTGGTCGCGGCAGATCATGGTTTTGCTGATATTGAGCTTATTATTACAAATGCCCGTCAGTTTTTAGCTAATAACGGTTGGGTATTAATAGAGCATGGTTGGCAACAAGGTGAAAGAGTACGTAATATTTTTATTGATAAGGGTTACTGCTGCGTGGAAACTTTCCGTGATTACGGCGGTAATGAGCGAGTGACAGTAGGTCGTTGGAATGATGATAGAAACCATAGCTGATTACGAATTTAACAAAGCCCCTTTGGTTAAGGGTATGATCCTTATCTCTCAGGCAATTCGCCCAGATTTTCCAGTCACTTCAGTTGGCTATCAATTGGCACAGCTGGTGGAGCAAGCAGAAGCGGAAATTCCCCACCAAGCCAGTATACAAGAGAGAATTGATGCACTGCTGAAGCTATTTTATAAACAATGGCATTTCAGTGGTGCAAGTGGCAAATATTGTCTTTCTGATACGTTATGGTTAGATAAAGTATTGGCCACTCATATTGGTTCACCTGTGTCATTAGGTTCCATTTTAATTTATATCGCACAGGCAATAAATTTACCGTTAGCGCCAGTTATTTTTCCTACACAGTTAATTATCAGAATAGATATTCCGGATGAAAAACCACTTTTCTTAAATCCCATTAATGGTGAATATCTTTCTCGCCATACTTTAGACGTTTGGCTAAAAGGTAATGTAGGCAGTACATCTGAGCTATCAGCATCCGATCTAGAAGAGTCAGAACACAGTTCTATTATTCGCAAGTTATTAGATACACTCAAAGTCTCTTTAATGGAAGAAAAGAAGATGGAGCAGGCACTTAAGACCAGTGAAACGGTATTATTGTTTGATCCAGAAGATCCCTATGAAATACGTGATCGTGGGCTGATTTATGCTCAATTAGAGTGTAATCATGTGGCATTGTCTGACCTTAACTACTTTGTTGAACAGTGTCCGGAAGATCCCATTTCAGAGATGATTAAAATTCAAATTCATTCAATAGAACAGCATCCTGTTGTTTTACATTAAAATTTAATCCCGTACTGGGTATATAACGGTACATGGCAAAATAAGATAGGAATAGATATGCAACATAAAGTGGTGAGTATTGGTGATATCAAGGTAGCAAATAATTTACCCTTTGTGCTCTTTGGTGGCATGAATGTATTGGAATCGCGCGATTTAGCCATGCGTATTTGTGAGCATTACGTCACGGTTACTCAAAAATTAGATATTCCTTATGTATTTAAGGCCTCTTTTGATAAAGCAAACCGCTCATCTATCCACTCTTATCGTGGACCGGGTCTTGATGAAGGAATGAAAATTTTCCAAGAGCTAAAAGAGACTTTTGGAGTAAAAATTATCACTGATGTTCATGAACCTTCACAAGCTCAGCCTGTATCTGAAGTCGTTGATGTTATTCAGCTACCGGCATTCTTAGCGCGTCAAACCGATTTGGTTGAGGCAATGGCCAAAACCGGTGCGGTAATTAACGTGAAAAAGCCACAGTTTGTTAGCCCTGGTCAAATGGGAAATATCGTCGAGAAATTTAAAGAAGGCGGTAACGACCAAGTGATTTTATGTGATCGTGGTAGTAATTTTGGTTACGATAATTTAGTGGTCGATATGCTAGGTTTTCATGTCATGATGCAAGCCTCAGAAGGGGCTCCAGTGATTTTTGATGTTACCCACTCACTACAATGCCGTGATCCATTCGGTGCGGCTTCTGGTGGTCGTCGTGGACAAGTCGCTGAGTTAGCTCGTGCAGGTATGGCAGTGGGTCTGGCAGGATTATTTCTTGAAGCTCATCCCGATCCTGATCATGCCCGCTGTGATGGCCCATCAGCTTTACCATTAGCTAAATTAGAACCTTTCTTAGCTCAAATTAAAGCGATTGACTCTCTGGTAAAAAGCTTCCCTGAGTTAGATACCAGTAAATAAAATTGTTATGCAACTACACACTGTAGTGAATATGTTCGGCGCTGATCTCCAGCGCCGTTATCATGAAAAAATCCACAAAATAACCCTTCATGGTGGTTTTAGTTGTCCTAATCGAGATGGCACATTAGGACGAGGAGGGTGTACATTTTGCAATGTCTCTTCTTTTGCTGATGAGCAAACGCAATATCACTCTATTGAAGAGCAAATCGCCTACCAAGCTAAGCATATTACCCGTGCTCGCCGTTATTTAGCTTATTTTCAAGCCTATACTAGTACCTATGCAGAAGTAGAACATCTACGAAAAATGTATGAAAGTGCATTATTACAAGCCAATATGGTTGGATTATGTGTGGGAACACGCCCTGATTGTGTGCCCGTCAGTGTGTTAGATCTACTGCAAGGCTATTGCGAACAAGGTTATGAAGTATGGTTAGAGTTAGGATTACAAACTGCACATAATAAGACATTAAAGCATATTAATCGTGGTCATGATTTTCAATGTTATCAAGCAACCACAAAAGAAGCGCGTCGCCGAGGTTTAAAGGTGTGTACGCATCTTATTATCGGTTTACCTCGTGAAGATCATCAGTTAAATATGCAAACCTTAGAGCAGGTAGTAGAAACCGGTGTTGATGGACTAAAATTACACCCTTTACACATAGTTGAGGGGAGTACGATAGCCAAAGCATGGAAAGCAGGGCGTATTAGTGCATTAACACAACAACAATATGTTTATACTGCTGGTGAAATAATCCGTCATACTCCTGCAGAAGTTATTTATCATCGTGTTTGTGCCAGTGCCAGAAAACCTACTTTATTAGCCCCTGAATGGTGTGAAAATCACTGGTTGGGTATGAATGCACTCTATCAATACTTATTAGAGAAAGGCGTACAAGGTAGTGGGATAAATAAGCCTTTTGTGGCTAATTGTAAATAATTATCCACTCAACATAAAATCACTTGTAACTTTTTTAATCATACTGTACGCTTTGAAGCTGTACAAAGGAGGTTGCTATGGCTCAAGCACTAGTAGAAAACAGTGAACGAGTGTCAATTCGTATCACTACAGAAGATAAATCACTGCTGGTTCGTGCTGCTAGTTTGGAAAATACAAACTTAACAGAGTTTGTACTTCGTAATATTGTACCTGTAGCTCGGCAAGTTATTGAAAATAATGAGCGTTTAAAATTATCAGAAAAAGACACATTACGTGTTATGGAACTTTTAGATAATCCACCAAAGCCTAATGCTAAACTACTTGCAGCGGCTTTTGCTCTACCGGACAATGCATGACAATACCAAATTGGCACGAAGAAGCGATCAGTAAAAAACATAATAGAAATGGATTTAATTGTGGCGATGCAGTACTAAACCAATTTCTGTATCGCCATGCAAGACAAAATCATGAGAATGGTAGTGCGAAAACATATTTAGCTATCAATAATAGTAATAATATTATATTAGGTTATTACAGCTTATGTCCTGCTTCTATTGAGTTCGAAAGAACGCCCGAATTGATCAAACATGGCTTAGCGCGTCATGATATCCCTGTTTTTAAACTTGCACGACTAGCTACGGATCTATCCGTTCAAGGAAAAGGTTTGGGTGGGCAATTATTGCTTGCAGCAGGAAGGCGTTGTCTTTCCGTTGCTAGTGAATTGGGAGGCGTTGCTTTACTTATAGATGCTAAAAATGAACGAGTCGCTAATTGGTATATTAGCTACGGGGCAATACCATTATTAGATACCCCTCTTTCTTTATTAATTTCCTTTAAAACCATTTATACTGCACTTTCAATGGCAAATAAAATATAAATAATAACTTAATAATTAAGCCCTTAATTAAATAGTGTAAATTAAGGGCTTAAAGATTTTTATAATTAATAATTAAAAAACTACTGAATTAATTCCATATCATCTAGCGCTTTTTGTAGCGAAGGATAGAAATTAAGTGTGCCATCAATTGGCGTTACTCGTGCTCTTGCTAATGTCTTTAATGGCTGGAAGGGAATATCACAAACAATAATATGAGTATCATGTTGCACATCCGCCACAAAGTGTTGAAAAGCATGTAATCCCCCAGCATCTAATACAGGTACTGCATCCCACTGCATAATAAGAGTTTTATATCCTTTACTACGTTCACGTAATTCATTAAAAATACGCTCGGCGGCAGCAAAGAATAGCGGACCATTAACACGCACAACTAATAATTGTTTATCATCATCAGTATAAGTTGATTCTGTTATTTTAGTCATATTAGCAATACGACGCATAAATAATAAAGAGGCTAATACAATGCCGATAGTGATCGCAATAACCATATCAAACAGCACGGTAAGCGATAAACATAATACTAAAACGATAATATCGTCTTTTGGTGCATGACGAATAAGATCGATAACTTTGCGAGCTTCACTCATATTCCATGCAACAATTAATAACAATGCAGACATTGCTGCTAATGGTAAATAAGAGAGAAAAGGTGCTAAAACCAGTAAAGTTACTAAAACTAATAAAGAGTGCACAATCGCAGATACAGGGGACGTTGCACCGGCACGTACGTTTGCCGCTGAGCGGGCAATAGCCGCAGTTGCGGTGATCCCACCAAAGAAAGGCGCTACAATATTACCAATACCTTGACCGACTAACTCACCATTAGAGTGATGTTTTTTCCCCGTCATACCATCAAGCACCACAGCACAGAGGAGTGATTCAATCGCACCTAACATTGCCATTGAAAAAGCGGCGGGTAATAACGCACTGACCGTGCTCCAATTTAATGCAATAGACTCACCACTACTGGGTAAATTCCACGGTAGCACAAATTGTGGCAGGATCGGCGGAATACCTTGTCCTGTTGAACCATCAGGCAATAGATAGCTAAATTGTGAACCAATAGTGGCAACATCATGGCCAAATAAATTAACTATCCCCATAACAGCCGTACCGGCAATTAATGCTGGTAAATGACCAGGGAGGCGTAAATTCAATTTAGGCCAATAAATTAATACTAAGAGAGTGGTTGCACCTATTAATGTATCTCCAAGATGGATTGTCGGTAGAGCGGCACCTAGAGCAATCACTTTATCAATATAGGTTTCTGGGACATGCGACATTTCTAAACCAAAGAAATCTTTGATCTGCATGGTGGCGATAGTGATGGCAATCCCCGAAGTAAATCCTAATGTGACAGAAACGGGAATATATTCAATGAGCTTACCAAAACGAGCTAACCCCATAACCACTAAAATAATCCCAGACATCAAAGTGGCAATTAATAGCCCACTTAAACCAAATTGTTGTGAAACAGGATAAAGTATCACCACAAAGGCGGCAGTAGGCCCTGAAACACTGTAGCGAGAGCCACCTGTTACAGCGATAATAATACCGGCAATAGCTGCGGTATAAAGACCGTATTGCGGGGGAACACCGCTACCAATAGCCAATGCCATTGCCAGTGGTATTGCGATAATGCCGACGGTGATCCCTGCAATAATATCTTTTAATAAACGGGCAAAAGAGTAAGGCTCTTTTACACATGCATCAATAAATGCACTAAAGGGGCGAACCCGGTTAACTTTATGCGTTTTCATTTAGGCTTAAACCAAAATAAGAAGTCAAATGCCGAATAAAGGCGATAAAAAAGAGAAGAAAGGATATCGCTTTTATTTGCTAATAATAATGTGATATATCAAATTATTAAACACTATCTTAATACTTAGCGAAAATTAAAGCAATTAATTGAAAAACTTAAGCAAAAGAGATAACGTTATGTAACGTATTGTATTTATTCTGTTACTTTCATGAAAAAGAAGTTTGACGTTATTCTATAAATTATATAAAGCGTTTTATTTTAGAATAATTGTCATTAAAAATAGTAATGCATAAAAATAGCTAAAAAGTATTTTATAAAATAAAGGAAAAAACAATTCTATAAATAAAGCTAATTAGTGTATATGAAAAAGAGCATTTTTATTAAATAGACTAATTAAGTATCTAGAATAGGTTAATAGCAACGTATATAAAAACAATCACAATAAATTTATTATTACAATTTTAGTACTGGTAGCAAGCAGAACTTTGTCGCTGTATAGATTAAGGACAGCAAGACAAAAAAAACGCCTAGTTTTTTAACTAGGCGCTTTCTTAGAAGATGGCGGTGAGAGAGGGATTCGAACCCTCGATACGTTGCCGTATACACACTTTCCAGGCGTGCTCCTTCAGCCTCTCGGACATCTCACCGTATTGTGGTTAAACATGGCATTCATGCTCAACGGGGCGCTACTATAGGGAAAAGAGTGATAAGCGTCAACAGCTAAATGCGTTTTTTCCTTAACTTTTGTGCCAACCAGTCAAATAAAAAACAATATGAACAAGGCTTAAGCAAATAATGTGATCTCTTTTGAGATGTAACATCCATTTTTTAGCTAAATTTCGTTAGCTGGTTAACATTATCAACATTTTTCTTAACAACTTTTTCAAACAGACTTGAAATAAAAGCATAACCCTCGCACCCTATGGTAAAAATGCTGGAGGAAGGCAAAAATGAATATTATTTTTTATCATCCTTTTTTTGATGCAAATACATGGATAAGTGGAATGAAAGCACGACTTCCTGACGCGCATATTCGTGTTTGGGAGCATGGTGATGATAAGCCTGCTGATTATGCAATGGTCTGGCTTCCTCCCTATGAAATGTTAGCAAGCCGTAACCAATTAAAAGGTATTTTTGCACTTGGTGCGGGTGTTGATGCCATTTTAAAGCAAGAGCAACAAAAACCAGGCACATTACCCGCTGGGGTTCCGGTAATGCGCTTAGAAGACACGGGTATGGGTTTGCAAATGCAAGAGTATGCCATTGCTAAAGTGATGTATTATTTTCGCCGTATGGATGATTATAAACGTCAACAATCACAACGCTTATGGAAACAACTCCCCGCACATACTTATGATAATTTTGTTATTGGTGTTTTGGGTGCAGGTGCATTAGGCGCAAGTGTAGCGACTAAGCTTGCTGAACTTGGTTTTAACGTGCGTTGCTGGAGTCGTAGTAAAAAGCAAATTAATCAGGTAGAGAGTTTTTATGGTAACGATCAACTGAGCGATTTTGTTAAAGAGTGTCAGTTGTTAATCAATCTATTACCTTATACACCACAAACTCATGGTATTTTAAATTTCTCGCTTTTTGAACAGCTTAAACCTTCTTCTTATTTAATTAATTTGGCAAGGGGGGCACATCTTGTTGATCAAGATCTGCTAGAAGCTATCGATCAAGGTTATATTGCTGATGCCTCTTTAGATGTATTTAGCCAAGAGCCATTACCGGGTATGCATCCGTTTTGGACTCATCCTCGTATCTCTATTACACCGCATATTGCTGCTTTTACTATTCCAGATATTGCAATGGATACAATTGTTGAAAATATTCAACGTATTGAAAAGGGCGAAACACCTTTTGGTGTTGTGGATATGAAAAGTGGCTATTAAATAATATAGATATAATATATATATAAATAGACAATAAATTTTATTTTATTGTCTATTTTTTTTCCTAAACTTTCAAAAAAAGAACTTTTTCTAGAATTTAGATAATATAATAAAAAATAGGCTATAAAAGATATCTCTTATAATATGTCTTATCGATGATACCTCATCTGCTTGAAATGTTGAGGTGTTTATGATTGATAAAATAATGACATATGTTAATAAGTTAACAGAGGTTGGTGTTTTTAATAATTATAAATCAACAGATTATATTTCTGATGTGTCTAATACCCCTGCTGTATATAATAAAAATCAAAATATTAAACAGTTTAGCTTAAATAATGCCAATAATTATGTTTATCTTGGATCAACAAATAGTCCACTACTTAATAATATGGGAATTACCCTTGATGATGATGGAACCTTAATGTTAATAAAAGGGAAAACATATGATTTATTTACCGGATTAATTCAAAAGTACTTTAATGGAGGTTTTAAATATAATGTATTTCATATCAACTCTCAACATGGTGATGATATAAAATTTAAAGAACTATATGTCGATTATAATGGGTTTTTAATTGGGAGTAAGAGAGATAGTTCAGGAAATAATAATGAACTTTATAAAATAAAGTTTAAAAAGATTGAAGGTGAATATAATTTAAGCGATGACGCCACCGATAATACTAATATTAATTTTATTATTGAATATGAAAAATATGAAATAGAAGATAGTTTAAAACATGATTTATCTAATATTAATAATATTATAGAGAAAGAAGAAGGAAATGTATTAAAAATAAATAGAGAAGGGATGCCTATTACTATAACTTTACAAGATAATAAACTTTTTACATATGGCTTACCACCAACGCTAATGCCTAAAGAGGATGACGTAGATGGTAAGAGTAAAAAAAATGAAATAAAATTGCCATTAAAATCAAAAGATAAAATATTAGCGATAAAACCGGTGTTAAATAAAATCCAACTTGTGGTTGATAAAGGTAATAAAATAAAAATATATTACTTTGATCCTCTGCATATTTTTGCATTAAAAGATTATCATTATGAAATCACTCGTTTAACTCAAGAGCCACCGTTATCTTTTTATTCAATGGTTGGAGAAAATAACTATAAAAACTATCACTCAGGACAGCCATTTTCTACTCAAAAAATAGGTAATTTTAGTGCTAAAAATATTCCCTTTTTTTCGTCGGCTATTGATAATGCAAGGGTTCACTTTGATAGAGCAAAACAACAATATGCATTAAAAAAATATGGTGCAATGGTAAAAGATATCGCGAAAAGTCTTGATCCTGGTTTTAGAGGTATATTTTCTACTATAAAAGCTATAGTTAATTCTGCTACATTACCGAGAACAATTAAAACGGTTGCTCTAAATGATGTAAAAAAAGCGATTAAACATGATTATCATCTGCTTAATAAATATATTACTGGAATTAACAATGGTAAATCTCAAGGTGAGGTTGTTTATTCTTTAGTAGAACAATTAAATGATAAAGAGAGTATTACAATTAGCCAATATAATGATATCCGTGCATTCTTTGGCATTAGTGCATTTAATTTACCTAAAAGCATTGATGTAAATGCATTTCTTCTAGCTAATTATGCAAAAACGCATGCTCTAACAATTTCAAAAAATAAGCAAGATGAAGTTGTATTCTCATTTGTAAATAAAATGGATGCGGGGATTGCTACGGGCTTATCTGCTGGGGTTTTTAGCTATGATCAAAAATGGAGAGAAGGGCCGATTGATTATGGTTTTGTTACACCGTTAATGGCCAGTGTGATACTCGATTATCATTATGAAAAAAAATCTAATTTTTCATTTAAAATTCAACCAAAAGATTTAGTCGAATTTATTAATCAAGGGGTATCTCTTACAGAGAGTGAACTTAAGGATAATGCAACGCTGGAATTTAATAGAACACAAAACGCGTCATTAGGTGTTGAACTTAGAAGTGAAGCTAGTTTTGATGTGGGAGTTTCTGCTAATGAAAATATAGAATTAAATTTACCGAGAAATGCGGTTGGTGCTAATCTCTCTTTAAAAATAATAAATGTCATTCACAATATAAATAAATTTATTGGTCATGGCGAGACCAAAGCAAAACAGTTGGAAAAAAATGTTGATGTTGAGTATTTTAGCGGAAGTTTTGAATTATACCGAGATTTAAAATTTACACCTTCAGCGACAAAAGCATCGCATAATATTCACTGGTATCCATTGACATCATTGAAAAATTTTGAAGTCATGTTAGAAAAAAGAGTTAATTCACTATTTAAACATAGAATTTATGATGGCAAAATAAAACAAGACAAAAAAGAATTTGAAGCACATAAAAATAATTTAAAAGGACTTTATAAAAGAGTACTTAAAATAAATAAGCTATTTGATAAATACCCCGTTCAATACGATGTTAAAAGAAGTATAAATAAACTTGATCATGTTTATTTACAGTTGGATGCAAATAAGAAATTAAAAAACAAACTAAATCCACAATTGATGGAGAATGATCTTTCTCTCAAGAGTGATGTAATAGATAACTCAATAGATCTAGTACACAATAATAACAGAGTACAACAATTCTTAGCTGATTTAACAGAAAAGAAAAAAATACTTTCTTCACAGCAAAAAAATAATATGAATGAAAAATTTACGCCATATTTTATTTCTAAATATCAGCTAAATAGTGAGGGGAGAGCGCGTTATACAGTGCTTGAAACTCAACTGGAAGAGCTTATCAATGAGGTGAAAACCGATGAAAATCTAACAGTTAATGATATAAAAGATAAATTAGATAATTTCTATAATAACGCGAAACAAGAGTTAAATAATATTGAATACCAGCTTAATTCAATAGATGTGATGTCTATAAGTGAACTCGCCGATAAAGCAAAATCATTTCCTCTTGCTTTTTTACGATTAGAAAGCAAAAAGTCTATTATGCATCATCAAGTTAAAGGTGAAATTAATTTTTTATATGATAAATATGAAAAGCAATTGGATAAAATAACTACTAATTATTATTTTCAGTAAACCATTTATTTTTCTTATCTTTGTTTGGGGTAATGTATAGCGCAATATATTATTATTTAATGCTTTTTAGTTTTTTTATAGTAGCCCTCTATGGAATATTATCTTATATTTCAATGTATTTTTCTTTTTTATAGAATTTAGTTCTAATAAATTCATGTAATCGAAAGGATAAGTTTATTAGATTGTCATTTGGCCTAATATGGTGCTATAAGATAGTTTCCCCTGTTAATCAGACAATATGACTAATGAATATAGCAAGTCTTCTTGAACAAATTGCAGATAAAGGTTGGTGTGTATGGGATGATTTCCTTACACCAGAGGCGGTTAAACAATTGCGTGCTTGTTTTGGTAATGATGCACAACAAGCACGTATAGGACGTCATGAAAACCTATTAGCAGAAACCACGATACGCAGTGATAAAATTCGTTGGCTAGAGCCGCAAATGGGAGAGCCAGTTCAACATTATCTTATGCAAATGGAAAGCATTCAACGAGCAGTTAATCGTGAGTTCTTTTTAGGGCTGTTTGAATATGAAGCGCATTTCGCTTGTTATGAAAAAGGTGCTTTCTATAAAAAACATCTTGATGCATTTAAAGAAAATGTCACAAGACGTTTAACGACAGTGTTATATCTTAATGATGAATGGACACAACAAGATGGTGGAGAGTTAGTTATCTATGATCTGGATGATAATCAATTAGCGACAGTCGCTCCTCAAGGTGGTCGTTTAGTGGTTTTTCTTTCAGAACAATTTCCACATGAAGTATTACCTACTCATAAAGAGAGGATCAGTATTGCAGGGTGGTTTCGAGTTAATGGTGTCAGAGATAATTTTCTCGATATCGCCAGCTAAATGATGCAATAAAGTGTTATTGTCGTAATAGAAATAACATGGGATTAGGCGCGTTTCTTATATTAGGCTATATAGCTTAATGATAAGAGCGCGCTTTTTCTGTTATTAATGACTGAAAATAATGTGTAATTAATGGAATAGGGTGAAAAGAGAATAAAGAAAATTGTTGATTTTCTGGTGGTTAACAGGACAATAAAACCAAACTTTATGGGGTAAAAATAGAATGAATGAATTTTCGATTGTCTGCCGTCTACTAGGTACATTATTTCAACGAGCACCGAGTGATGCTATTTTAGCACCGATCATAACCATGATAGCGGAAGATAAACTAAGCCAATTATGGCCATTAGAGCAAGATGAACTATTCAAAACGTTAAAAAGTAGCGTAGCTGATTTAGCAGCAGTAGAAGCTGACTACCAATCGCTTTTTGCTGACCCAATACCCGCAGTATCTCTTTATGCACATGATTACGGTGATATAAAAGAGCAAGATATTCGTCAATTCTTAGTCACTCGAGGTATGCCTGTCACCGGATCAGCGACAGATAGCTTTGGTGCGTTGTTACTTGCGGCTTCTTGGCTTGAAGATAATGCCGCACAAGATGAAGTATTAGCACAAACACAGTTATTTGATAACTATCTATTACCTTGGGCGGGAACCTTTTTAGGTAAGGTTGAAGCGCATGCTAAAACAAATTTTTATCGTACTTTAGCAGCAATTACGCGTGGTGCACTTTCTGCATTACGAGAAGAATTATCAGATGAAGAAAACGAAAAATAAATAATTAAATCCTATAATAAAAACGTTGTTTTTTTGAACGGCACCCTAGAATAGCTATCTTATTTGGGTGCCGTTCTGCTTATTGCGCATGTTATGGCTAGAAAATAATTAATTTATATCAGCATTAATCCTATGACTCATCATCATGATTAATATTCAATATATATTATAATTATTTATATTTATAAAAACCAATGCCCTTATTACGATAAAAATATTTAATTAACTATTTGTGATTAAAGTTGGATCACAAACTTACCCGGTTTAACTTCAATCCCTTTTGCTAATTTAAAGGCAGCCGCTTCTGCACTATTTTTTTCAGGGTTGAGCACATAAACAGGCTGATTATCAAAATAAGTCGCAATAGTCGTATCTAAGTAAGGTTTTAATGCCATTACAACCGGCTCCATTTTTTCAGGAGACACTTTATAGCTATCAATTTTCATTGATTTGATATATATCGCCCCAAGCTCTGCTTGATAAAAGGGTTGGCCTGATAAAGTTAAATTCACATTCGCGCCAGTTTTGCCAAACAAAGAATCAATTTTAAGAGAAGCACTACCAGAAAAGCTCACTTTTCCAGGCTCAGTACGACCAATTTGGATCGCTAAATCACTTAATGTGATATCGGCAGAAACAACACCGTCTTCCCCAATGTGTTTTTGTAATCCCGATTTTTGACTCAGATAGTCATTAATTACTTTTTCACTGACATCAAATTGTCTGATTTGATCACAGCCAGTCACTAAACTAGTTAATACAAATAAAGCAGTCAAAAAAATAGCTTTCATACACACTCCTTGATGGTAAACACGCTAAGTGTACCTGATCTCTATGGGGTAAGCATGGCTGTTTCAATTTTTTTACGATTAAATTGTCGATGTAGTGCGTAAAGGGTGATAAACCCTATTGTGCCTAATAAAAACCAAGGTAGTTCAGGCAGTTCAAGTTGTTTGCCAATATCATACATCCATCCCCCTCCGGTATAGCCAATCGCGCCACCAAAAGCTAACCCTAATCGACTAAAACCCATATAACTGCCTCGAGCACGAGGATCTGCTAAAGAGGCACTTAATGTTTCTCGAGCAGGCTCTGCGGTAATAGTGCCTAGGTAAAATAGGGTGATAATAAGAAATATGGCATGTAATGAGTGGGTGATCCCCACAGGAAACATACTGATACTCATCAGAAATAATCCTGCCATTAAGCGCTGTTCTAGGCGAAAATGTTTTTCACTCCAACGGGCAATAGGGTAAAGCAGTGTTAATGATAATAAAGCTTCAATCGCATACATCCATTTTACTGCGCTAGGGGTGCCGGCAATTTCATTAACAACAATCGGAAACATCAGCATAACTTGTACCGACAGTACAAAGTATCCCGTAAGAGTAAGAACATACTGAACAAAACGTTTATCAAGAATAACGCGTTTTAGCCCTTCTTTTATCGGTGTTCTCGTGGTTGATATACGATAGGCAGGTAGTAACCAAGCATTAAAAATAGCCGCAAGAACGAATACGCCAGCGCCAACCCAACAAACTAAATGGAAATCATAAAGGAGTAACCAACTGCCAATTAAAGCCCCAATAACGGCACCCGCACTATCTTGCATTAATAATAAAGAATAAAACCGACCCCGTTCATAAGGGCGAGTTAATTTTATCACGAGGGCAGTTCTTGGCGGATCAAATAAAGTGCCACCGAGTGCAGATAAAATACAAGATAACCAAAGGATCCAAGGTTCATCCGCTAAAGCCATTAATGCAAAGCCAAGAGCACGTAATAGCATACCGGTAATAATCATCGGCTTAGCACCAAATCGGTCGGCGATGGCACCGCCAAAAATGCCTAAGCCTTGCTGAACAAGTTGTCTTAACCCAAGGGCAAAGCCGACAATCACACCCGCCCAGCCTAATTGCTCAACAAACCGAATTGATATTAAAGGGAATACGACAAAAAATCCTAAAACAACCAGCATATTGTCAAGGAGGAGAAAGTATTTCCCCAAGGTGCGAGCTTGTGTTACCAGTGCCATTATTCACCATAAGTTAAACAAATGATTTAAAATAAATAAAAGGGAGGGCAAAGACAGAGCTTTGTTTATCTATTCTGTCTGTTAATTTTATTAATTGATAGCTTATTATAGATGATATTTTTTTATTGATGATAATGCTAGAAATAGTAGGATTACTTCAGAATAAGATTAATCAAAAATACAACAGGACTGATATGTTTGGTTATCGTAGTGGGATCCCTAAAGTTCGTTTTGAAACGAAAAGAATGATCGTTCGCTTAGCTTATGAAAGAGATGCAGAGAAGTTAGCTAATTACTATACACTAAACCGCCATTTCTTGATCCCTTGGGAGCCAGTAAGAGATAAATCGCACTATTTACCTTCAGGGTGGGAGCACCGCTTACTTTATATAAATGAATTGCACCGCCAAGAGAGTGCTTTTCATTTTCTATTATTGACGCCAAAAGAAGATGAAGTCATAGGGGTTGCTAATTACAGCAATGTCATGCGTGGTGCTTTTAATGCCTGCTTTTTAGGTTATTCAGTCGGTGAGAAGTGGCAAGGGCAAGGCTATATGTCAGAAGCATTGCATGAAACATTACGCTTTATGCAACGTCAACAAGGAATGCATCGTATTATGGCAAATTATATGCCTCATAATTTACGCAGTGGAAATTTATTGGCTAAACATGGCTTTGAACGAGAAGGTTACGCTAAAAATTATCTGCAGATAAATCAAGAATGGCGTGATCATGTGCTGACCGCATTAACAACTCGTCCTTCTCCCAAAGGATAATGGCGAATATACATTAAAATAGTGAGTTTTTTGACTAAGGTGAACTATTTTTTGATCAAAAAAACAGTTAAGTGTATTCCTAGCAAGTTGATGATTGATTTTTCAGTGTGAGAGACGGAGTATAGTCTCTTTCTTTTTATTCCTTACCACAACAAACACTAGAATGAACTATGAATTTACTTAAATCACTGGCTGCAGTGAGTTCGATGACGATGTTTTCACGAGTACTGGGCTTTATTCGTGATGCGATTATTGCGCGTATTTTTGGCGCAGGTATGGCAACCGATGCTTTTTTTGTTGCATTTAAACTACCTAATCTATTGCGACGCATTTTTGCCGAAGGCGCATTTTCACAGGCATTTGTTCCTATTTTAGCGGAGTATAAAAGTCAACAGGGAGAAGAGGCAACTCGTACCTTTATTGCTTATGTATCGGGAATGCTGACGTTGATCTTAGCGATTGTCACAGTAATAGGGATAGTTGCCGCACCGTGGGTTATTTATATTACGGCCCCCGGTTTTGCTGATTCAGCGGATAAATTCCAACTCACAACGGATCTATTGAAAATCACCTTTCCCTATATTTTATTAATTTCATTAGCATCATTAACAGGGTCTATTTTAAATACTTGGAATCGCTTTTCTGTTCCAGCTTTTGCACCTACGTTGTTAAACGTGAGTATGATCTTTTTTGCTCTCGTTGTTGCTCCTTATTGTGATCCACCTATTATGGCGCTTGCTTGGGCTGTTTTAGCGGGAGGAATTTTACAGTTGGGGTATCAACTTCCGCATCTGAAAAAAATAGGGATGTTGGTATTACCGCGGATCTCGTTTAAAAATAGCGGAGTGTGGCGTGTTATTAAATTGATGGGACCCGCTATTTTAGGGGTTTCTGTCAGCCAAATTTCGCTGATCATCAATACTATTTTTGCCTCATTCTTGGTGTCTGGCTCAGTCTCTTGGATGTATTACGCCGATCGCCTAATGGAACTTCCTACTGGTGTGTTAGGGGTGGCATTAGGAACAATTCTATTACCTTCATTATCTAAAAGTTTTGCCAGCGGCAACACACAAGAATATCAGAAATTAATGGATTGGGGATTAAGGCTTTGTTTTTTATTGGCTTTACCTTGTACCTTGGGTTTAGCTTTATTATCAGGCCCTTTAACCATTTCGTTATTTCAATATGGTAATTTTAATGGGCATGATGCTCTAATGACTCAACAAGCATTAGTGGCGTATTGCATTGGGTTAATGGGGTTAATTATTATAAAAATATTAGCACCGGGCTTTTATTCTCGCCAAGATATTAAAACCCCGGTTAAAATTGCCATTGCAACGCTTATTTTGACTCAATTAATGAACCTTGCTTTTGTTGGGAGTTTAAAGCATGTGGGACTGGCTCTTTCGATTGGATTAGCCGCTTGTTTTAATGCAGGAATGCTATTTTGGCAAATCCGTAAACAAGATATTTATCAACCATTAGCGGGTTGGCCTATCTTTTTATTAAAACTTGCTATTGCGTTAGCTGTGATGAGTGCTGTATTAGTCGGCATGCTATGGGTGATGCCTGATTGGCAACAAGGGAATATGCTAATGCGTATTTTACGTTTATTACTTGTTGTTGTAGCTGGTGCCGCAAGTTATTTTGTCACTTTATATGCTGTTGGATTTAGACCGAAGCATTTTTCTCTACGCGCATTATAATTTTATTGTCAAACTGGCGCCTCACTGAGTGTAACAAAGTGGGGCGTTGTCTATTTATTACCACTATTTAACATCACCTATAGTTAGTGTTTTTCTCTTATTTTAGACAAAAAATATTGTTATCTAGATCACATTTATACCATGTAATTTACGCAATAAAATACATGATTAAATTTTCTAGCGAATAGTCGTGAAGGAAAACAAGAGATAAACATTTATTTTTTTATTAATTTTTTTTCTGTCAAATAAATAAATCCTCCATTTTTTGCCTATATTAGCCTATATTTAACCGTTAATTAATAAGAAAATCTTAACATATTTTAAAGGTGATGGGTTTAGACAAATTGTGTACTTTAAGTAATATTTTACATAAAGTAAAAAAATAGACGCTATTTTCTAGCAACTTACGCTTTGACAAATTATCTTTTTTTAGATAAACTCTCTTGTGTTGTTTAGGTTTAAAAATTGACACATCTGTTAAATATTTCTTACTAAATGATGAGATATTACGAATATTTCAAAATGTTGAGCTATATTTTAAAACATTTGAATTCTTTGATTTGAGACATATTATTATTTTTTCATTCAGGTAGATTAACAGTGACTGTAAAGTTATTTGCTTGTTATCGTTCAGTACTACTGAAAGCAATCATATCTATTTTGTCTGCGCTTCGGATAGATAATGCGATTGCTAGGGATAAGCAGTGAACAGTAGATTGTGTTAATAATGAAATTTATTTTGGATCTGTGATTGGTAAGTAGTTATAACTACTCATTTTAGGTCTAAAACCTTATAGTGGTTTTTTCATTTCTCCCGTCTTTGTTTTCTGTTTTTCCCTCTCTTTTCTTATTCTTGAATACCTTTCTTTATTTTTTCTATTAATAGCTCTATAACGCAAATTATTTTCTATCTAATTTATTATAATTAACTAAGCTATCAAGCGTTATAACCGTTGAATATGTAGAATAAAAACTACTAAATAATCATTTAACGAGTATTTTATCACACTAAAAAATAAAGTGTGTTTTAGGAGCGATTATGAAAAAGGCCATTATCCTTTCGGTATCATTAGCCACATTATTTCTTGCTGGTTGTACTGCAGATGGAAAAATCAAAACCTCTCAACTGACACCCGTTAACTGTGTCGGCGTATTTAATAAAACTAATGAACAAGTCAGCTTTACGGCAAAAGATGTTGATCAGCGCTTATACAGCCCAGATAAGCCAATAGACAGTGTTGATGGTTGGATTGATGTTAAAGATGTTTCTGGTCTTCTCTGTGAGGATGTGATCACGGCTAATGAAGACTAGTGATATTAGCATCAAGGCATGGTTTATTGTTAGTTAAGATAGTAACGGTTAATCAACTTGCTATTAAGTTTCTATCTATTAAGTTTCTATAATGAAAAACCGATGGTGATTTCACCATCGGTTTTTTTAGATAAATATAATGGCTTAATTACATTCTATCGACAGTTTCAATACCTAAAGTCTCTAAGCCTTGCTTTAAGGTTCTTGCTGTTAAACGTGCTAGCTTAAGACGGCTTTGGCGTACATTGTCATCTTCGGCCGATAGAATAGGGCAGTTCTCGTAAAAACCTGAGAAGGACTGCGCTAAATCATATAAGTATGCACACATCACATGAGGTGTACCTTCACGTGCAACCTGCGTGATAGTCTCGTCAAACTGTACTAAACGTAGTGCCAGTTGTTTTTCATGAGGCTGTGTTAATGAGATAGGCTGGGTTAATGCGCTTTCATCTATATCTGCACGTTTAAAGATAGAGGCAACACGAGTATAGGCATATTGCATATAAGGTGCAGTATTACCTTCAAAACTTAACATCAGATCCCAATCGAAAATATAATCGGTGGTTCTGTTCTTTGATAAATCTGCGTATTTAACAGCACCAATGCCCACTACACGAGCAATATTATTTAATTCCTCTTCATCCATATCAGGATTTTTTTCGCGAATTAATGTTAATGCTCTTTCATGAGCCTCATCGAGTAAGTCAGTTAAACGTACTGTGCCACCCGAGCGCGTTTTAAATGGACGCCCATCTTTACCTAACATCATGCCAAACATATGGTGTTCGAGTGACATACTATCAGGAATATAGCCTGCTTTACGGACAATAGTCCAAGCCTGCATTAAATGCTGATGTTGACGTGAGTCGATGTAATATAATACGCGGTTTGCATGTAATTGTTCATGGCGATATTTAGCACAGGCAATATCCGTTGTTGTATAAAGGTAACCACCATCTTTTTTCTGGATAATGACTCCCATTGGTTCGCCTTCCTTGTTTTTATATTCATCAAGGAAAACAACAGTAGCGCCTTCACTTTCAACAGCAAGACCTTTTGCTTTAAGATCAGCAACAATACCCGGCAGCATTGGGTTATAAAGACTTTCACCCATAATATCATCTTCGGTTAAAGTGACATTAAGGCGTTGATAAGTTAGCTGATTTTGTTGCATTGTGATATCGACAAGCTTACGCCACATAGTACGGCAGTATTCATCACCACCTTGTAGCCTAACGACATAATTACGGGCACGTTCAGCGAATACTTCATCTTCGTCATAACATTTCTTAGCTTCACGGTAGAACTCTTCGAGATCCGCTAATGCCATATCTGCGGCATTTTCATTTTGCTTTTTCTCTAAATAAGCAATCAGCATACCGAATTGCGTACCCCAATCACCAAGGTGATTAGCGCGAATAACATTATGACCTAAAAAAGAGAGCGTACGTGCGCTGGCATCACCAATAATGGTTGAACGCAAGTGACCCACATGCATTTGCTTTGCAACGTTAGGTGATGAGTAGTCAATCACAATCGTTTCAGGGGTTACCTTGGTAATATTAAGGTGCTCATCCGCTAATGCGAATTCGGCTTGTTGTGCAACCCAAACGGGTGATAAGAAGATATTGATAAAACCAGGGCCTGCTATTTCAACTTTATCTGCAATATCTGTGATATCAAGGTGTTCCAGAATTTTTTCTGCGAGTTGTCGGGGTGGGATACCCATTTTTTTTGCCGCTCCCATGACACCATTCGCCTGATAGTCACCAAATTGCACTTTAGCTGACTGACGGACAAGTGGTTCGCTATCAGCAGGGGCGCCAGCAGCGCTCATCGCCATACTGATTTTTTCTGAAAGAAAAGCCTGAATATTCACCGGGTTACCTTAAATTATTGAGAAAATAAAACCTGACGACATTAGCCAGACAGGTTTTTATAAAGAATATGAATTTAACCTTGAATTTATAACATATTCTAGCTAGAACATGCTACTATCTGCGCCTTATCTTTAAGGGTTTTTCTCTGTTTTTTCTCTTAGGTTACTTATCATGGTGCTTTTTTCCGCAATTCCTTTCTTAAATAACTTAACGCAAGAGCTTCCTCTATTTGCAAAAAATTTAACTCTACTGGCGAATAAACTATCCCTCGACCTTGATGCTTATCAAACCGATCATATATCGTTACGTTGTCACGATTTGGCGTTAGCAGAACAGTGGCGTAATGGCTTAAGTCAATGTGGCGAGTGTATTTCAGATAATATGATTAATGGGCGACCTATTTATCTCTTTAAGCTAGCCTCACCTTTAACACTGTTAGGCCAGCAAATATCTATTGTTGAGTTACCTTATCCAACAGATAAAAAATACCAATATCAAGGTTGGGAACATATTGAACAGGTAATAAATGTTGCTCCTGAAAAATTAGTTGAAAAGGTGATGACATTATTACCCCATCCTTTACCTGAAGGGATTAAAATTAAAATAAGTGAACCTAAAGCTGAAAAAGAACGTTTACCTAATCCAACCGTTGCCATAACCGATGGTATCGTTACCATAAAGTATCACCCATATTCCTTACTGAAAATTGTAGAAAGTGAGTGTTGAACAACATTTTTAGAAAATAAATTGCTTGTATCAGCACAAAATTCTGATATTGGAATTGAATGAGTAACGATATTCGACAACTATTATTAACAATTACTGATAGTAGTTGCTGAGAAATATCGTTATTTTCTAATTGCTTTCTGTATTAAGGATAGAGAGGGGTGGTATGGCAAAACTGGAGATTTGCTGCTTTGGTGCAGAATGCGCACTGATCGCAGAACGTTCGGGGGCTGATAGAATTGAGCTGTGTACAAGCCCGTCAGAAGGGGGTGTAACACCGAGTTATGGAATATTAAAACAAGTCATAGATCTCGTTCGTATCCCCGTTCATCCTATTATTCGTCCGCGTGGTGGTGATTTTTGTTATAGCCAAGCCGATTTTGCTGCGATGAAAAACGATATCAGTATGATCCGTGATATGGGTTTTTCCGGTGCTGTGGTTGGTATATTAAATGAAGAAGGTCACATTGATTTACCTAAAATGGCGATTTTGATGGAATTAGCAGGGCCTTTAGCCATTACGTTTCATCGCGCTTTTGATATGTGTATTAATCCATTGCTAGCGTTAGATCAGCTGACTCAATTAGGTGTTGCTCGTATTTTAACTTCAGGTCAGCAAGCTAATGCTGAATTAGGCTTACCTCTATTAAGAACACTGAATGAAAAAACCCAAGGGCCGATTATCATGGCGGGGGCGGGAGTTCGTTTAAGTAATATTCAGAAATTTTTAGACTCGGGATTACAAGAGATCCATAGCTCAGCGGGCAAACAAGCACCCTCGACAATGAATTATCGTAAAGCGGGGGTCACCATGAGTTCAGACAGCGAAGTGGATGAATTTACCCATTATTGTGTGGATGAAGATGTGGTGGGGGCAATGAAGGATATTATGAGTATTTATACAACATCTGTTAATTAATATAATCTTTTATAAATCGAAAGGGAGTGATAGTGTTTCACTCCCTTTATTAAACTTATTGACCAATAGCTAGATTATTAATAGCCAGACCAATCCAAGATGGAACGGGGCGATGTTTTCCGTCAGGTTGTGTTATCAAAGAGCACCACAAACCTGCTTCGTTACAAGATGAATCAGGCCTTGTATCACCTCTCACTGTGAATTCATCTGCCTTTAAAGCCAGCGCAGCTGAACCACCGCCATCTAACTCCATAGATTGTGCAATGCTAAGACCATAATATAAATGATGCAGATCATTGCGGCTTATTCCCTCTCTATAACTACCTCCTTGGAAAATATAAATAAGGCTATTGTTATCATCGGCACCCATTGCGAGTCGGGTTGTCTCTGAATCGCCAGAATCAGGGGTAGGGAGTGGTGTTAATCCGCGAACAGGTAAACCGGAGCCTGATATAGCAATAAAGTGATATCCTGATAAAGAGAGTTCATTGGCATACAGTTCAATCGCAGGATCAGATACTTTTTTGCTATAGTAGATATCTATCCTAGATGTTTGATCTAACACCCAAAACAGTGCATCTAATGCGATTTGCTCATTATTGTTATTGATAAAGTAATTAGGCCCTGCAAAAAACTGATTGGGCTCGTTATGAGTACCATGAGTGGGCCCTTGCGCGATATTATCGTAATATATCCCTAATGGCACTGAGCAAAGATTACTCTGCCAAGTGGTGTTATTGAGTTGAGGACGAACATCAAAATAGTTTGCATTTAAAGCCACTAACGGTTTACCCAGCTTTATCCATGCCTGTTCTGGGGTATAAAGCTCCGCTGTCTGTGAAGTACCATCCTGTGTTTTAGCATTTGTATTACCTTCGCAGCGGGCTGCCTCGCCTTGATGAGTATCACCTAATAGATGAGGAATAAGGTATTTTTCTTTTTCATGGATCCTAGGAATAATCAGTAGATTGCCGTTATTGGCTAATGTATAGGTTCCTGAGCCTGCATTCATTGGTATTTCATAATGACCACCAAAAACGATATGACTTGGTTTTCCTGTTGTTAATGTTTCTGATTTTGCGTTCTCAATGAGAGAAAGCATTGCATTATAGGTGATATGAGATTCGATATAAGCCTCGCCATTACGAGCATTATCCCCTGTTATCTGAAATGAACCTACTGCTTTACCATGCTCCCTAAAAATAAGCCATATCTGTTTTATATCTACGTTATAATCCCCCGAGCGCACTGCGCTAAACTGCAATCTCTGCACATGTTCATCTATGTTATTAATATTTTCTGTTGATCTTATTTCTTGTGTTTTCCCTGTTAATTTATGAGTGGCATTGGCGATAATATCAATAGTTATCCCATCGTATTTCGCCCCTTTAAAGGATATCTTGTGTAGATAAACATCGATAAATAATGGTCTTAGATCTTTTCTATCACAAATATCAGTACTTAACTTTAAACTGACCGATTTATTATTGATATTTCGATTAGACATATTCACTTCTTTTCTTCCCCAGCAATTCCATTTTGCTGCTGGCGCGGGACTATTATCTTGCTTTGATGGCATAGTGGCAGAGAAGGCAGGAAATATACTGCACCCTATAATAATGGCTAATAAATAATGTTTTAACATAAAGTTTTCTCCATTTGGCTAACAATAATTTGATAAAAATTAAAATAGATCCTCATTAATAATGAATAAGTTAAAGATTAAAGTTAGCAAATGTTTTACTGCTTTTTATATTATAAAATTCCTCACAGTGGAGAATAATATTGAAATAGTGTTTATTGAGTTAAGTTTTATAATTAACAGACTGTTAAATATAATTATCCAAAAAATTAAATAAAACAATAGAAACTGCTAATAATGTTTATCGTTAAGATTAAAAATAAAAAGATTATTAGTAGTAAAGACGCTAAAATTTTTTATTGCTTCTAGCGTCTATACTGTTTTAACGTGGAGGCTAATTAGTTTGGTATGTTGCTATTAGAGTAATAATGTATTTGTTATACCACATTGTTTAACAAAATCTTCATCGTGAGAGATTAATAATAATGTTCCTTGATATTGAAATAATAAATTTTCCAATAACTGTTTAGAGTCTAAATCTAAATAATTATCTGGTTCATCTAATAATAAAACGGCAGGGGGTTGAGGACTATAAATTAATGCTAATAGTGTTGCTTTTAATTGCTCACCGCCACTGAGTGTTTCTAAAGGAAATAAAGACTTGTTACCTCGGATACGTAACATACCCAGTTTTGTGCGCCACTGCTCAATGGTCATTAATGGCTGATATTGATATAACGCTTCAGCAACGGGTAATGATTTATCTAATAAAGTTAAATGTTGATCAAGATAGCAATAATTGGGGTTGAGACGATATTCGCCGGATAACGGGGATAGCTTGCCCATTAAACATTTTAATAAGGTTGACTTACCGCTGCCATTTTTACCTTGTATATGCCAATGTTCACCACCATAAGCGGAAAAGGAGTAGGGAGTTTGCTTGCCAAAAGGTAAAACAAGCTCTGTGGCAAATACATTTAACCGATGGCCATCACCTTGATAGTTTAATATTAATTTTTGCTGATGAATATGAGTTAACTCCTGTTCTAACTGTTGTTTTTGTGACTGCATATCATCCATAACGCGCTGATGTCGTTTAGCTATTGATGACTGTTTTTTCTCAGCTCGATTGGTTTGCATATCAAGAAGTAACAGTGATTGAGAGCCGCTGTTTCTTATCTTTTCACCTTGTTTACGTCGCTGTAATGCTTTTTGTAATGTTACATGTTGTTGGCGTTTTTCCTGTTTTATTTGACTATTGATACGCTCATTTGCAGCTTCGATTGAGGCTATTTGCGCATTTTTTTGTGTTTCATAAAGCGAATAATTACCGCCATATTCTTGTAAGCCTTTTTCACTCAGTTCAAATATATTTTCAGCATAAGATAATAAATGTCGATTATGGCTAATAAATAATACACCTGATTTATGATGCATTAATTGTTCAACGAGCCATTGCTGACCTTGATGATCGAGATGGTTATCTGGTTCATCTAATAATAGAAAATGATCGTCATGTAAAAAAGCCTGACATAATGCTAAACGCGTTTGCTCACCACCACTTAAGTGGGGAATAGGTGTCTCAAGTGAAACCGGCAGTTGTGCTGAATGAAGTAAATTTTGCCAAGTCATGGGCAAATGCCACTTATCTTCAAGTAACTCAAAATCTTCTAATGAAGCACTGCCGTTATCAACCCGCTTAAATGCTTGAAAAAAAGTCTCTATACCTAAAGCATCAGCAATGGTGTTACCTGTTAGGCGGGTAAGCTGATCGACATGAATAAAAGGCATACGCCACATGATATGGCCTGATGAAGGCAATAGTTTTTGTGCTAATAATTTTAACAGCACCGATTTCCCTTTACCGTTCTGACCAATTAAAGCATTTCTTTGGCAAGTCAGTGAATGAGTCAGCGGTGGGAAAAGCGCTTCTTGATTGAATTCAATATTAAGCTGAGAAAATTGACAGGCGATCGTCATAATTAAGCCTCCTAAAAAATAGGTGGCAGACAGCAATGATCTTAATTGAGTTTATAGAGCAATAAACGAGTGTCTGCCAGTAACAGAAAATGGATACCAAAACGGTATTGAGAGAATTTTCTGGCAGAATTTAGTTCATTATAGGGAAGTACCTCTTGGAGAGAAAAAAGATAAAATTATGAAGAATTATAATGACAAAAAAACCTTAATCAATACTCATATAAAATTTATTATTTATAGACACGGGGATTTTATATAAACAGAAAATAAAACCAACAGGTTATAAAAAGGGTATTATTGATAAATACCCTTTTTATAGAAATAACTCGTGGTTAATTAAGGTTTAGTCGCAATTAAAATTGCCCGTTTAGGAGCTGGATAGCCTTCAACGGTTTTGGTGTGATCGAGAGGATCTAAGAATGCTTCTAATGAATCAGTCACCATCCAATCCGTTTTACGTTGCTCTTCGAGTGATGTGACATTTTCATCAACAATGCGTACATCTTTAAAACCGCATTTTTCTAACCATACTTTGAGCATTTTGGCTGACGGTATAAAGTACACATTACGCATCTGTGCATAACGCTCACCAGGAATTAAACATTGGAATTCATCACCATCTATCACAAGACTCTCTAATACTAATTCACCACCAGAAACGAGCTGATTTTTCAATTGCCAAAGATGATCAAGTGGTGAACGACGGTGGTAAAGAACCCCCATTGAAAATACCGTATCAAAAGCATTTAGTTCTGGCATTTGTTCAATGCCGACAGGAATTAAATGGGCACGCTGATCGTTACCTAATAATTTTCTGACTGCTTCAAATTGGCATAAAAAGAGCTGAGTGGGATCGATACCGACAACAAAATCAGCCCCTTCACCAAGCATCCGCCACATATGATAACCACTACCACAACCAACATCTAAAACTAATCGGCCTTTAAGAGGCGAAAGATGGGGCAATACGCGATCCCATTTCCAGTCTGAACGCCATTCAGTATCAATATTGACACCATAAAGAGAAAAAGGGCCTTTGCGCCATGGCATTAACGCTTTTAGAATATTCGTTAAACCAAGTTGTTCACCGGTACTTAATGCTGGGGTTTTATTGGCGATAACACCTTGCTTTAAATTAAGTTCAGTGGGAGTAATCTCAGGTAAGTTTTCCAGCATTCTTTCCCATGAAGCAAAATGGCCATGTAAAGCATGGGCGCGCCATTCTGATAATTGTGCCGGCAGCGTATCAAGCCAATGAAATAACCGTTCATCTTGCGCAATATGTTGATAAAATGAGCTAAAATTTATCATGATTATTCGCCTTTAATGGCTAACAGAGAGCCAAAATTAAAACATTGGAACCAAACTTCAGCATGAGGAAAACCTGCTTGATGTAAGCGTGATTTATGTGTTTCAACAGGATCAGTGAGCATCACATTTTCTAACATACTACGTTTTTGACTAATCTCTAATTCACTGTAGCCATTAGCACGTTTAAAGTCGTGGTGCATATTAAACAGTAATTCGCCAATTTGTTTATCTTGAAAACTGAATTTTTCTGATAACACTAAAACCCCACCAGGATTTAACCCTTGGTAAATTCGATTTAATAATCTTTGGCGATTATCAGGGGCTAAAAATTGTAAGGTGAAATTAAGGACAACCATCGAGGCATTATTAATGTCAATATCAAGGATATCGCCTTCAATAATTTCAACGGGTGTTGCTGCTTTATAAGCATCAATATGACGTTGACAACGCTCAACCATCGCAGGTGAATTATCAACACCAATAATTTTACATCCCGCTACATCGATATTACGACGCATGGAAAGGGTAGCAGCACCTAACGAACATCCTAAGTCATAAACTTGGCTGTGAGGGGTGACAAAACGACCCGCTAACATGCCTATCATGGAAATAATATTGGAGTAACCGGGCACTGAGCGTTTGATCATATCAGGAAACACTTCAGCGACTTTTTCATCAAAGCGCCAGTCACCAAGATTAGCAATAGGTGTCGCAAATAAGTTGTCTTGTGGTGCTGATTTTGAATTAGACATAACTAAAATAGACTTAAAGAATAAAAGAAGCGGGTATTCTACCAGAAGCGACGTTGCTCACAAAGTTGCATTATTTAGAAATAAATTAGAAAAACAGGTAAACCTTTTCGATACCTTGCCGTTATTAGACTCAACAGCAAGGATGTCTATTGTGATCATGGATGATCATATTTTCCTTGTGGTATTAATAGTAGAAGGAAAAAATTTGTATCCAAGGAAGGAAGTAAATATTAGCAAGGATCATTAAGACCATTGATAAATAGGTTGCGGCCATACCAGAGCGACGCCAGCGTATCTCGCGGTGTTTCAACCCGTAAGAGTGAAGAAGACGACCGGCTATTAAAATGGAGCCACAAATATGTACCATCCAAACAAAGGCGCCATTCATTTCCATGATAAGTAATAAAATCATAGAAATAGGGATGTATTCCACTGCATTACCATGGACGCGAATAGCGGTTTGTAACTCATAAAAACCACCATCACCGTATGCAACTCGATATTGTGTTCTAAGTTTTACAACATTTAGGGACAATTTAATCAATAATAGTGCGCCCAATACGATATAAAGCGAGCTAACCATCTTTTCTCCATTGCCAAAACTAAAAAAACGGCGAATTTAATGATAAACCTCAAAGCGATTTATGTCGCTATAAATAATTATTATTAATTAATTATTTGGGGATTAGCAAATCCTTGAAAAGATGTATCATATAATCTAGGTCTATACTCTTATCGTCGGGAAGAATTTTCGTTATAATGTCTGCCTTTTTTTTGACACTACTCGAAAAAGACTATTGCCAAAATTTCCGCAGCAGAAAGCACAACAAGCTGAGTAAAAGGATATTGTATGCGTACTAATTATTGTGGGCAGTTGAATAGCGCCCATGTGGGCCAAAAAGTGACTCTTTGTGGTTGGGTTAACCGCCGCCGTGACTTAGGTGGACTTATCTTTATTGATATGCGAGATCGTGAAGGTATCGTTCAGGTCTTTTTTGACCCAGAGCAGAAAGAGGCATTTTCACAGGCTTCAGAACTGCGTAATGAATTTTGTATTCAAGTCACAGGAACAGTACGTGCTCGCCCTGATAGCCAAGTTAATAAAAATATGGCAACAGGTGAAATTGAACTAGCGGCAGAATCGCTGTCTATTTTTAACCGTTCTGAAGCGCTACCTTTAGATAGCAACCAAACGAATACAGAAGAGCGTCGTTTAACTTATCGTTATTTAGATTTACGTCGCCCTGAAATGTCACAACGCCTAAAAACTCGTGCGAAAATCACAAGTTTTGTTCGTCGCTTTATGGATGGTGAAGGGTTCCTTGATGTAGAAACGCCAATGCTAACTAAAGCAACGCCAGAAGGTGCGCGTGACTATTTAGTACCAAGTCGTGTTCATAAAGGTAAATTCTACGCATTACCTCAATCACCACAGCTTTTCAAACAGCTGTTAATGATGTCTGGTTTTGATCGCTATTATCAAATCGTAAAATGTTTCCGTGATGAAGATTTACGAGCTGATCGCCAACCTGAATTTACCCAAATCGATGTTGAAACCTCTTTCATGACCGCAGAACAAGTGCGTGAAGTGATGGAGCGCATGATCCACGCATTGTGGCTAGATATCCTGAATGTTGATTTAGGGGCATTCCCTGTCATGACCTTTGCTGAGGCTATGCGTCGTTACGGCTCTGATAAACCAGACCTACGTAACCCAATGGAACTCATCGATATTGCTGATTTAGTGAAAAATGTTGAGTTTAGCGTCTTTGCACAAGCGGCTAATGATGAAAAATGTCGTGTTATCGCGTTACGTGTACCGGGTGGTGCATCGTTAACTCGTAAAAATATCGACGAATATACTCAATTTGTCAGTATTTATGGTGCCAAAGGCCTAGCGTGGATGAAAGTCAACGAAAAGGCAAAAGGTATCGAAGGGGTACAAAGCCCTATTGCTAAATTCCTGACTAATGATGTGGTTAACAGCATCTTAGCGGCAACAAATGCAACAGATGGCGACTTAATTTTCTTTGGTGCGGGTCGTCAAGGTACCATGAGTGATGCTATGGGAGCGTTGCGCCTGAAAGTCGGTCGTGATCTGGAATTAACTGATCTTAACGCATGGAAACCACTGTGGGTTATTGATTTCCCAATGTTTGAAGAAGATGAAGATACCGGCAGCCTAAGTGCAATGCACCATCCATTTACTTCACCAAAAGATCTCACACCGGCAGAGCTAACCGCACATCCTGTAGGCGCTGTAGCTAATGCCTATGATATGGTTATTAACGGTTATGAAGTTGGTGGTGGCTCAGTGCGTATCCATCGTAATGAAATGCAACAAGCGGTATTTAGCATTTTAGGTATTACTCCGGATGAGCAACGTGAGAAATTCGGTTTCTTATTAGATGCGCTAAAATTTGGTACACCACCGCATGCAGGGTTAGCATTTGGTTTAGACCGCTTAGTGATGTTATTAACAGGAACAGATAATATCCGTGATGTTATTGCGTTCCCGAAAACCACGGCAGCGGCTTGCTTAATGACCAATGCACCAAGTTTTGCAAATGAAGACGCGTTAAAAGAGCTGGCTATTCAAGTGACAGAAAAAGAAGTTAGCACAGATAACGAGTAAATGATGAAATATAAGCACCCAGTATGTGTTTTAGTTGTTATCTATGCCAAACAGACTAAGCGGGTGCTTATGCTGAAGCGTCGAGATGATCCTGATTTCTGGCAATCTGTGACAGGGAGCCTTGAAGAGGGCGAAACACCTTATCAGGCCGCATTACGAGAAGTGCAGGAAGAAGTAGGAATTGATATCATAAAAGAAAATCTTGAGCTGGTGGATTGCCATCGTTCAATTATTTTTGAGATATTCGCACACTTTCGCCATCGTTATGCGCCTAATGTGACACATTGTCAGGAACATTGGTTTATGTTAGCACTTCCCTCTGAACGGGAAATTGAACTGACTGAGCATACGCAATACCAATGGTTAGATGCGCCACTGGCGGCAAAATTAACTAAGTCAGCCAGCAATCAGCAAGCGATTGAAGAATTTGTTATTTAATTATTAGACCACGTTTGGAGATATTTTCATGGCAGGTCATAGTAAATGGGCCAATACTAAACACCGTAAAGCAGCGCAAGATGCGAAACGCGGTAAGATTTTCACTAAAATTATTCGTGAATTAGTTACAGCAGCACGTTTAGGTGGTGGTGATCCTGCAACTAACCCACGTCTACGTGCGGCAGTTGATAAAGCATTATCTAACAACATGACTCGTGACACACTAAACCGCGCGATTGCTCGCGGTGCGGGAAATGATGAAAACGATAATATGGAAACCATCATTTATGAAGGCTACGGCCCTGGTGGTACTGCTGTTATGGTTGAATGTTTAAGTGATAATCGTAACCGTACTGTTTCCGATGTTCGCCATGCCTTCACCAAAACAGGTGGTAACTTAGGAACGGACGGTTCGGTATCTTATCTCTTTACCAAAAAAGGTGTTATCTCTTATGCACCGGGTGTTGATGAAGATGCCGTCATGGAAGCCGCACTAGAAGCGGGTGCAGAAGACGTTGAAACTTATGATGATGGTGCTATTGACGTTTACACAACCCCTGAAGCTTTCGGTGAAGTAAAAGATGCCATGGATGCTGCGGGTTTTGTCGCTGAATCAGCGGAAGTTTCCATGATCCCATCAACAAAAGCAGAGCTTGATATTGATACCGCACCAAAATTAATGCGCCTTATCGATATGCTAGAAGATAGCGACGATGTGCAAGAAGTGTATCACAACGGTGATATCTCTGATGAAGTTGCAAAACAACTGGAAGATATTCTGTAATTGGTATCACGATAACGGCCAATAGTGGTGTTTTACACTGCGTTGAATAGTGCGAAGAGAAGAGCAGAGCAAGCGTATTTGCTCTTTTCTCTCGCCATCGACCTTATCCGCCATAGGAATTGTTATGGCTATTATTTTAGGTATTGACCCTGGCTCTCGTGTCACGGGATATGGCGTAATTCGCCAACAAGGGCGACAACTTATCTATTTAGGAAGCGGATGTATTCGTACACAGGTTCCTGATCTACCAAGCCGACTGAAACGCATTTATGCGGGAGTCAGTGAAATCATCACTCAATTTTCACCCGATGTATTTTCTGTTGAACAAGTCTTTATGGCAAAAAATGCAGACTCGGCATTAAAATTAGGCCAAGCAAGAGGTGTGGCGATTTTAGCGGCAGTCAATAATGATCTTCCCGTATTTGAATATGCGGCACGTCAAGTAAAACAGAGTGTGGTAGGAACAGGGGGAGCCGATAAAAGCCAAGTACAACATATGGTACGCTCAATCTTAAAACTATCCGCAGCGCCACAGGCAGATGCTGCAGATGCGCTAGCGATTGCTATTACACACTGTCACTTTAATCAAAACTTATTGCGTGTAGGTGATCCGCGTCTTGTTTTAACGCGAGGAAGGTTAAGATAGGCCATCTGTTGGTAAAACAGATTAGTTTTTCGCAGGCTGGATATACGTCCAGCTTTTTTTATGTTATAAATTTGGCGTCAATATTTTTGCGGAGGCGTTAGGGTGATAGGACGTATTAGAGGCGTTATTCTTGAAAAACAGCCACCAGTGGTGCTGATCGAAGCGGGTAATGGGGTGGGTTATGAAATAAATATGCCTATGACCTGTTTTTATGAGTTACCTGATATTGGTCAAGAGGCGATTATCTACACACAATTTATTGTTCGTGAAGATGCGCAATTACTATATGGTTTTAATCAAAAACAAGAACGGGCACTGTTTCGTGAATTGATAAAAGTCAATGGTGTAGGGCCTAAGCTAGCACTGGCTATTTTATCAGGAATGTCTGCACGCCAATTTGTCACCGCAATTGAAAATGAATCCATCTCCTCATTAGTTAAATTACCGGGAGTCGGTAAAAAAACTGCAGAACGATTAGTGGTTGAAATGAAAGATCGCTTCAAAGGACTTAATGGCGATCTATTTGAACAAAACGGCGATATTGAGCTACCTGCCAGTGCATCATCGAAAGCGCCATCTGCTGCAGATATTGAAGCAGAAGCTTCCGCTGCCTTAATTGCCTTAGGTTATAAACCACAAGAAGCTGCCAAGATGATTAGTCGGGTAGCAACGGCGGGTGCTGATAGTGAAACACTTATCAAAGAAGCATTACGCGCAGCGATTTAGGAGTAATTGATTGTGATTGAAGCAGATCGCCTGATTTCAGCAGATATACAACAACCTGAAGAAGAAATTATCGATAGGGCTATTCGTCCTAAGCTGCTTGCTGAATATGTGGGACAACCACAAGTTCGTGAACAGATGGAAATCTTTATTCAGGCGGCTAAACTACGTCATGATGCCTTAGATCACTTACTTATCTTTGGCCCGCCGGGGCTTGGTAAAACCACGCTGGCTAATATTATTGCCAATGAGATGGGCGTTAATTTACGTACAACCTCAGGGCCTGTATTAGAGAAAGCTGGCGATCTTGCTGCTATGCTAACCAATCTTGAGCCTCATGATGTACTGTTTATTGATGAAATTCATCGACTCTCGCCCGTTGTTGAAGAAATACTCTATCCGGCAATGGAAGATTATCAACTTGATATTATGATTGGTGAAGGGCCGGCAGCACGCTCCATTAAAATCGACTTACCGCCATTTACTTTAGTTGGGGCGACGACCCGAGCGGGATCGTTAACCTCTCCATTACGTGATCGTTTTGGTATTGTACAACGCCTTGAATTCTATAATGTCGATGACTTACAGCATATTGTTGCACGTAGTGCCAGCTTTATGGGGTTAGAAATAACCGCAGAAGGGGCGCGACAAATTGCTATGCGTTCACGAGGTACACCGCGTATTACTAACCGCTTATTACGCCGAGTAAGAGACTTTGCTCAAGTCAAAGGTAATGGTGAAATTGATGAAGATATCGCGTCTAAAGCACTCGATATGCTTAATGTTGATGCTGCCGGTTTTGACTATCTTGACCGAAAACTGCTCTTTGCCATTATTGATAAATTTATGGGTGGCCCCGTAGGGCTTGATAATCTTGCGGCAGCTATTGGTGAAGAGCGTGAAACTATCGAAGATGTATTAGAGCCTTATTTAATTCAGCAAGGTTTTATTCAACGCACCCCTCGTGGTCGGGTAGCCACAAATCATGCTTATCGTCACTTTAATCGCATTATGGAAGCACCGTGATCTGATAAAGTGCTTTGGATATCATTGGGCGATGGTGTTTAATTTCGCCCAATCATTCAATTATTTTGCCTTCCTCTATTCTCATTCTCAATATATCTCATCTCTATATTTACACCTTATTATATAAAAATAATTTTTTAATTTATAACTATCGTTAACATAATAACAATAGAAACTCAGCCGATTAAATTAAAATTTCGCTATCTATCAATCGTTATTTTTCCTACTCGTTCATTGAATTTATTTATTATTAACGCCCATAAAATGAGTATTGGTACGTAAAAATAAGACCGAAATATACGCATATTGAGTGTGTTAAATAAAAATAGTGGCTTAATTAGCATGATATTTTAATTAAATTGAGCTTAACAGCTAAATATATTGACCAATTTGGACTGCTCATGGAAAAAGGACAGCATAATTCAATGTAATTGATTTTTAATACTTTAAAATCAATGGATTATATGCGCTATTTTTGATTTAACATTTCTGTTACAAAATATATTTTTATGTACATAGTGTTTCTTGGGCTGCGAGCAATTTGTCTATTTATTCATCATATTTTATGCTGATAAATACTTTTTATGACTGTTTTTACAGCATGATATAGCGATATTTCAACCAGTTTACGCTAAGTGACTTATCCTAGAGAGATACAAAAAAAACGGGCTGTTTACAGCATATTGATAAGATTTTATTATCCTTTACCGAAGTCTTACCGTGCGCACTGGCTAAGATGACAGACATGACTAACGGATTGTTTTTAAGACAATCATTTAATTTAATTTGTCGTTTTTGATAAAAGGATATTGTTATGCCAACTCCTTGCTATATTTCCATTGAAGGAAAAACTCAGGGCAACATCACTGCAGGCG
>NZ_CAWQNB010000014.1:0-7497 GCF_963896135.1 Proteus sp. G2609
TTACTGCAGATTCTGTCGGCAACATTTATGTACAAGGTCATGAAGACCAAATGTTGGTACAAGAATTTTCTCACGTGGTGACGGTTCCGACTGATCCGCAATCAGGCCAACCTTCTGGCCAACGTGCGCATAAACCGTTTCGTTTTACCGTGGCATTAAACAAAGCCGTTCCTCTGCTGTATAACGCATTGGCTTCCGGCGAAATGTTGCCAAAAGTTGAGTTAAAATGGTATCGCACGTCTGTTGAAGGTAAACAAGAGCACTTCTTTACCACCACACTGACTGACGCGACGATCGTGAACATCGATTGCCAAATGCCTCATTGTCAAGATCCGGCTAAAGCCGACTTCACGCAACTTATCGAAGTTTCCCTCTCTTACCGCAAAATTGACTGGGAGCACACTGTTGCTGGAACGTCTGGTGCGGATGACTGGCGTGCGCCTCTCGAAGCGTAATACCGTTATGACGAGTCCTTGGGGGCTCGTCCTTATTTTGTATTGTTCCCTTTTCTTTATCCATTTTTGCATGGAGGCAGATTATGCTTAGCAAAGATCCGAAATCAACGCCCATTGACCCGGCATCCGTTTTAAAAGATGAAGCCATCAATCAAGTGAAAAATAGGGTGCAATCCAAAGTGAACGAAACGCTATCGACACCCACGCAAAAGGTGGCCGGGATGGCCTCAGCAGCGGCCTCGCTCACGCAATCAGCCAGCGCATCGGCCAATCGCGTGACGGCTCATCCCCTGATCCACGGTGGCGGTTTTACCGGTGGACAAACATTCGCTGAAAACCAAGCACTCCAAGCGGCCCATGGGGCGTTACTTGATGCATTAGGCATGGACAGCCTCGAAAGTGGTTTGGTGTTCACTTGCACCATTGGTGGATTGCCTGACGACACCTTTCAAGTCACCGAATTTAATCTTACCGAAGGATTATCCTCGCTATTTTCGCTGTCCATCAGTGCGGTCAGTGCCTTACCCTTTATCGATTTTCAGCGCCATCTTGGCTTAGCCTCATCATTAACGGTCAAACGCGATGGGGTGTTGATCCGCAAAGTCAACGGTATCTTAGCCGGGGCAGTACAAGGCAATACCGACGGAGTGAAAACGTGGTATCACTTCGATATTCGCCCTGAAATGTGGGTGATGACCCTCAATCAAGACAGCCGTATTTTTCAACATCAATCGGTGCCGACCATCTTAAAAACCTTATTGGATGAGGCCCATGTTAAAGCGGATTGCCAATTCTACCGTGAAGATCTACACCCTGAACGTCTCTACACCACCCAAAAACGCGAATCGGCATTTGATTTTTGGTGTCGACTGGCGTTTGAAGAGGGCATTAACTTCTGGTTTGAAGAAGAACAACTGTTTTACAGCGATGAACATATGGGGATGACGGCGGGTATTCACCTCACCTATAACCCGCAGGCCGACACCGATATCAGCGATAGCACTGCCATGACTTGGCAATATGGCGAATATTTGTGTGTGGATGAAACTATCCATAAAGACAACAACTTTGTTCGTCCTTCTTATCCGTTGTCTCATGAAAACAAAATTGAGCAGGGAGGACAGCACAGTGTGTTTGAAAGTTATGGTCGTTTTCAATTAGACGATGAAGGTCGCCCCCTAACACAGGTGCGCTTTGAGCAATTACGTAACGGCAGCAAAGTGGGGCAAGCGACAACAAACTGTTTTGCGCTGATGCCCGGCAAAATCTTCACCTTATCTCAGCATCCCCATCAGCCGATGAATGATCGCTGGCAAGTGATCAGCGTCAGCCATCATGGTGTACAGCCACTGGCGGACAATAGCGGGGGCGAAGGCACACAACTGTCGAATAGCGTCTCCTTTATTCCGGGCACGCAAGAGTGGCGTCCCCCTTATCGTTATAAACCGACGGCGGACGGCGATGAAGTGGCGACGGTGGTGGGACCGCCGGGGGAAGAAATCTACGTCAATGAATATGGCGCCGTGAAAGTGCATTTTCATTGGGATCGTCGGGGAAGTGCCGATCACAGTGCTTCATGCTGGGTGCGGGTTGCCATGGGTTGGAGTGGAAATGGTTATGGTTTTTCTGCGGTACCGCGCATTGGCACGCAAGTGCTGGTCAGCTACCTTAATGGGGATATCGACAGACCGATGATTACCGGTTGTACCTATGATGGTCGTAACGCACCACCGATTAAGTTCCCAGAGAATAAGACACAAACCACTTTCCGTAGCCAAACCCACAAAGGGGAAGGTTTTAATGAACTGCGTTTTGAAGATGCCGGCGGTAAGCAAGAGGTGTTTCTTCATGCGCAGAAGGATATGAATACCGTCGTCCAAAACGATAAAGGAACGACGGTAGGCGCCAATCATACTGAAACCGTTATGCAAAACCAAAAGATCTCAGTACATGGTACGCAAACTACGGCGGTTCAAGCGGATCAAAAAAATATCGTGTTTGGTAAGCAGCATTCAATCGTGGATGGTGAAGTGTTGATCGCATCAGCCCAAGGTATTCGTTTAATTAGTGGCAACTCGGCACTTCAATTAAACCCTGACGGGACTATCACCTTAGTGTGTAACAACTTTGATTTTTACGGCCACGGTAGCGGTCGGATTGGTACTGGTGAGTTATTAGATTTGAATATGGACGGGGCAGGTCCCGGAAACCTTAAGATGGAACCAGATACCAGCACTATCGCTCAAGCGAAAGATCAGTTTTTCCCTAAAAAGTAATAAGGTAAGCCATGAATTATCAATTCCAAGAAGGTGCTATCACATTACCGGATGAAGAATATCAAGACAATAGTCTTAATATGCTGCGTTTCCCTACGCGACAAGGCAGTATTTCTATTACGCGTGATGTAGTGGCTCCAGAGATAACCCTCAATGACTATCTGGCTGGACAGTTGTCGGCCATCAAACGTGAAATGAAAAATGCGGTGGTAAAAGCACCCACAGATTTTCGTACCGAAAAAGGAGTTACGGGCTGTGAAATCTATTGTGAAACCAAACAAAAAGGGATCCCTATTTATCAGTGGATCGCCGCTTTTCGTCTCGAAAATAAAATAGTGGTGTTGACTTACTGCCAAATTAAACCGTTTTCCAATACTGAGCAGGCGCAATGGCAAGCGTTAAGAGACAGTTTTACGCCATCGCCCAATTAATGCAATCCCGATGTTTTAACCATACCCACTGACGATTTATTGTTTATTTTATAAGGATAGAGATATGGGAAATGAATTTTTCGCAGCCAAGCAAGGCGATAAATTAATGCACTCGTCAATCTTCGCCGATATCGTGTGTGGTGTGGTTAAAGGGGCGGTTTATGCCGCGATAGGGACGGCCGCTGTGGCGCTGACCATTGGGACAGGCGGTATGGCAACGGCCGCCGGTGCGGCCATTTTTGCCGGTGCAGGGCTGGCGGCGGGCTTTACTATTGGTGGATTGATTGATGATGCCGCTGATTGGGTCGCGGATGGGATCGATAGCTTGTTCGGGCTAAGTAACCCTGATGGTGAAATCGATACTGGCTCGAAAAATGTACGTGTCAAAGGCAAGGGAGCCGCTCGCGCAGCAGGAAAATTACCGTCACCCGTGCTACTCGCTTCAATTGCGGCGGATAATACCCCACCGAAAGAAGAAAAAGGTACCGAGATTGCCTTACGCGTATTGAAAAATACCGCCATGATGACGACTGGGGCATTTTCTTTATTGGCGGGTAAGGTGCTAGGGAACCAAACCAACAATGCGGCACCCATAGCGCTCGATCCCTCCGAGTTTCCCGAATACCCCTCACCGGAGCAAGGCTTTTTTGACAGTATTCTTTCCCCAGTAAAAGCCGCGAAACACCCGAATGCTGAACCTATGCCATTGGACACCATCACGTGCGATAAATGGCATTGTGCTAGCGCCCCTTACTTTTTAGCTGAAGGGTCGAAAAAAGTCCAAATTAATAGCCAACCGGCGTGTCGTAACGGTGATAGAAGCACCTGTGAAGCCAAAATCAGTGATAATCAAGAAAAAGGGATTGTGCGTATTGGCGGTGGCAGTGTGGTGGTACGCGATATTATGAGTGGGCGTAACCCCTTTGCCGAAATGTTTGGTGAAATCCTCGGTGGCCTTGCTGTTGGCGCGGCGTCTACCCTGTTTCGCAGAGGGGGACTCAAGGCGATTAAACAGTGTTTGAATAGTGTAGGCTGTACTTTGGTGAGTGAAATCGCCAGTACCGCGGTGGGCAGTATGGTAGTCGCCTCGGTGACCCAAGCCTTTAATAGTGTGCGTCACCCCGTGCATGCGGCTACGGGGGCGAAAGTCCTAAATGGAGAGGATGACACCGATTTTATTATTGATGGTGTGTACCCGTTAGTCTGGTCGCGTATTTACCAAAGTCGTAATACGGGTGAAAATCGTTTAGGACGCGGTTGGGCGATGCCATTTGATGTCTTTTTGACAATTGACGACACGGGTAAAGGGCTTGAGAATGAAAATATTTATTATCATGACATGTCGGGGAGGCGTTTAGCGTTAGGAAAAATCGCCCTTGGACAGAAAGTGTTCTATCAAGATGAAGGCTTTACCGTCTATCGCACGACAAACAATCTTTTCCTTGTTGAATCGGCGGAAGGTGATTATCAACTTTTCGAAGCCAATCCACATAAAATCAATACACTGCGCTTAATGAAAAGTGCTGATCGTCATAATAACGCTTTACACTACCGCTATGCTAATGACGGTGAATTGGTACAAATTCATGATGATGCGTATCTGACCGATATCCGGTTACATTATGATGAAATCACCCAACGCTTACAGTCGGTGACCCGCCACCAAGGACAAGAAGAAAAAACGCTGGTCACTTATACTTATGATGCACAACAGCGTTTAGTGCAAGTCACTAATGCGGATAAGCGAGTGACTCGTCGTTTTGGCTGGGATGATGAATCGGGTTTAATGGCCATGCACCAATATGCCACAGGGGTCAGTAGTCATTATCGTTGGCAACGTTTTGATGCCTTTACCATTGAAGACAATGAACCTGAGTGGCGAGTGGTTGAACACTGGCTTAAAGACGGTAAACGCTGTTTAGAGCATACCGAACTGACGTATGATTTAGCTCAACGAACCCTCACCACCGTGGAAACGGGGGGCGAAACCACCTTCCGTCGCTGGAATGAACAACAGCAAATTATCGAATACACTAATGCATTGAATGAAACGTGGTGGTTTGAATGGGATACCAGCCGCTTATTAACGAAAGCAATAGCCCCAGATGGTAGTGAATGGGGGTATACCTATGATGAGCGCGGTAATTTAACCCAATCGACCGATCCCGAACAACAATCGACTTGCTATGATTGGGACAAAGATTTTGCGTTTCCCACGGCACAAACCTTGCCAAATGGGGCGGCTTGGCATTGGGAGTACAATGAGCACGGCGATATTCGTCGTGTGATTGACCCGCTTGGCCATATCACGCGCTTGGCGTGGGATGACCAAGGCCTGTGTCTGGGGCAAGTGGATGCTAAGGGTAATGAAACCCACTATCGCTATAATGCCCGCGGTCAGTTAATCGAGCAACGGGACTGTTCGGGTTATCCCACCACCTTGACCTACGATGATTGGGGACAACTTCGCTCGTTGACCAATGCACAGAATGAAACCACGACTTACACCTTTAGTGAAGCGGGGTTGTTGTTAACAGAGCGCTTACCGGATGGGACAGAAAACCGTTATGACTATGATGCCACCGGGCAATTAGTGGGAATAACGGATGCCGGAGAGCGCCATATTCTGTTGCGCCGTAACCGTCGTGGACAAGTAATAGCCCGACGCGATCCGGCAGGGCATTGGTTGCATTTTCACTATGATACTTTCGGGCGTATGCAGGCGCTGGAGAATGAACAGGGCGAGCAGTACCGCTTTGAGTATGATGCCTTGCATCGTTTAACCGATGAACATGATCTTATCGGACAACAAAAGCACTATCAGTACGATGTGATGGGGAATGTCACCCAAATAAAAACCACCCCTGGGCCTTCCATTGATACGCCGATGCCCTTATCCCCGCAGGTGACCACCTTCGGTTACGATAAAGTGGGACGGTTGCTGTTTCGAGAAAACGCCGATTATCGCACGGAATACCTTTATCAACCTTTGAGTGTGACGTTACGCAGAGTCCCCATGGCGATATGGCATGAAGCCGAACGCACCGGCACCACCGCCCGCGTAGAGTATCAAGACGCCCTGACCTTTACCTACGATAAAGTGGGGCAGTTGGTTCGAGAAGCCAGTGCCCGCGGTGATTATCAACATCACTATGATGTGCTGGGTAATATCACTCGCACTGAGTTGCCCCATCAACGGGCATTTGAATACCTGTATTACGGCTCTGGGCATTTACAACAAACGCAATGGCGAGATAATGCGCAACTGACGGTATTGGCGGAATATCAACGAGACCGTTTACACCGAGAAACGTTGCGCACCAGTGGCGCCTTAGACAATGAAACGGGCTATGACTGTCGGGGACGTATTACGCACCAAGTGGCGCGCCAAATGAATGCCTCACAGTTTGTGACCCCGGTGATTGACCGTCGTTATCGTTGGGATAAACGCAATCAACTTATCGAGCGCAGTGTCAGTTATGGTCAAACGGGCGAGGTTTTTACCGCCGGACATTGGTACTACCACAGTTATCAGTACGACCCGCTGGGGCAGTTGACGGCGCATTTAGGGTCGGTGCAAACCGAACACTTTCTGTATGATGCGGCGGCCAATTTACTGACTCGTCCGCACACCGAAGCACCGCATAACCAAGTACAAGGCAGTGATAAGTATGATTATCGCTACGACGGTTTTGGTCGCATGGTATCGCGCTATGAAAAAGGCAGTAGCTCGGGACAACGTTATCACTATGACAGTGACCACCGCATTATCGCGGTGGATATCGACCAAGGGCCCTTAGGGTATCAGCGAGCGGAATACTGCTACGATATCTTAGGGCGTCGGATTGAAAAACGGTTATGGAAAGCCAGTGCGATTGCCAATACGGTGACCTATCACCACCATGAGCCGGATGAAGTGTACAGCTTTGGCTGGGTAGGGATGCGACTGGTATCTGAGCACAGCAGCGCAGCGCCCCATACCACGGTTTATCATGCTTACAATGACCAAAGTTATACGCCTCTAGCCCGCATTGAATGCACGGATAACCCGCTTAATCCGCAACGGGGGATTTATTATACGCACAGCAGTTTAAGTGGCTTACCGGAAGCGTTGACCAACAGTGAGGGTGAAATCGTTTGGCAAGGGCAATACAGTGCTTGGGGACATTTACAGCGTCAAACCCGCCCCACAAGCACATTTAATCGTGAACAGAACCTGCGTTTTCAAGGGCAGTATTTCGACAAAGAGACGGGGTTACATTATAATACGTTCAGGTACTATGCCCCGGATTTAGGCCGTTTTACCCAACAAGACCCAATAGGGTTGGCAGGGGG
>NZ_CAWQNB010000015.1:0-22586 GCF_963896135.1 Proteus sp. G2609
TAAACAATTTGGTGTATTTTGTTTCGTTTCTAACGATATTTCGTGGCGTTTGAAGTGGACTTAAATATACCAAAATTCCCGAGCTCAATAAATGAGCCATTCAATTAGGAATAATCCAATCCTAAATGAATTAATTATTTTAGATGTCTTCATCCTTTATATTTCAGGAAACAAAAAGATGAAATTAAATAAATTAGCTTTAGTTCTTGGTTTAGGTTTATCTGTTGTTGCGGGTTCTGCTTTAGCTGCAGATCAAGGTCATGGTACTGTTAAATTTGTTGGTTCAATCATTGATGCTCCTTGCTCAATTACTCCTGATACTGAAAATCAAACAGTTCCACTAGGTCAAATTTCTACTGCTGCATTAAAAGATGGTGGCCGTAGTAATTCTCGTGACTTTAAAATCTCTTTAGAAAATTGTACTACAGAGACTTACAAAACTGTTCAAACAACTTTCACTGGCTCTGAAGCAACTGAAGTTTTAGAAGGTTCTTTAGGCATTGAAGGTATCGCTAAAAATGCAGCTGTTGTAATCACCGATGCGGGTGGTAAACAAATCAAATTAGGCACCCCAAGTGCTGCTCAAAACCTGCGTGATGGTAACAATGATCTGAACTTTGCTGCTTATTTACAAGGTTCTGCATCTGAAGCTGCTGTTCCAGGTGACTTTACTGCAATCGCAACTTTCGCACTGACTTATCAGTAAGAAAAAATAAGTTCTGTACAAGGAAGTACAGAGCTTTATTCCTGTCTTTACTTTTAATGATTTTTCTTACTAACGGAGAAAAATATGAATCGCAAGATGGCACCACTATTGCTATGCCTTGTTGCCAGTTTAGTGACTGCGTCAACGATAGCCAGTGATGTAAAACAAGATAAAAACATGCATCAGCGATTTGGGTGGCTCAATCTACAAGGAACCATATTAGAGCCGTCATGTGCAATATCAGCGGGAAGTAGTGATCAAGTGATCCCGCTAACGACGGTATCTATCCCAACGTTAGTCACTGAAGGTCAAGGACCGATTGAATATTTTTCTATCAGATTAACGGACTGTACGCTAATTAGCCAGAAAGGGCAAGAAGCGGATAATCCACGTTTTATCGCAACGTTCGATGGTCCTTCTAATGGAAATGGCAACTTTGAGTTATCCGGTGAGGCCAAAGGTGCTTCATTAGCGATAGCGGATCGTTATGGTCGACAAGCTATTCCAGGACAACCCCTACCGCCCGTTGGCATTGATTCGCAGTCAATGGCATTGCTGTACCAAGCTCGAATAGTCAAAAACAACGATACGCCAAAAGCGGGGAATTACCGTACGACGCTGCGCTTTAAGCTGGAATACTATTAAATGGATCAGGGTTGGATAATTTATGGTTAGATCATTCAAAACCGTTTGTTTAGAGAAGCGAGAAAAGAGAAAAAAGCATGCTATTCGGCCTGTTGCTATATTGATCTATTTAATTGTTACTGGGGCATCCAGTCTTTCAAGTTCAGCTTTAGCGAATAGCGATATTGAGTTTAATGCTGATATTTTAGATCTTAAAGATAAACAAAATATCGATTTATCTGATTTCTCTCGAGCTGGCTACATTATGCCAGGGCGCTACGAATTTGTTGTTCGTATAAATAATAATGAACTTCCCGATATCTACAACATTAATTACGTTGTACCTGCAGATGATCCCAAAGGAAGTGAACCTTGCTTACCTCCTGAATTAGTTCGTCAATTAGGGCTAAAACCGGAGTGGCTTGATAAAATTCGTTTTAACGATAATCAAACTTGCCTTGATACATCATCTATTCCCGGAATGACAATAAATGCCAGTTTAGGTAGTGGTAATTTATTATTAACGATACCTCAAGCTTATTTGGAGTATTCAGCACCAAACTGGGATCCGCCTTCTCGTTGGGATGACGGTATTTCAGGAATACTTTTTGATTATAACGTCAATGCAAATGTGACTGATCCTGCTAAAGGGAAACAACGTCAGCAAGTGACGGGGTTAGGTACTTTAGGGGCGAACTTAGGTGCTTGGCGTTTTCGCGCTGATTGGCAAGCGAGCTACCAACATACGACAGGGATCCCTCAAAGTACAGAAAACAGCTGGAAATGGAATCAATACTATCTCTATAGAGCTATCCCTCAATGGGAAGCGCGCTTTGTCATGGGAGAGACTTACTCGCGCTCCGATATTTTTGATAGTTTCCGTTTTACCGGGGTTCATCTCGCAACTGACGACAATATGTTGCCACCTAATTTACGTGGATATGCGCCAGAAGTCACAGGTGTAGCAAAAACCAATGCCAAAGTGACAATTAGCCAACAGGGTCGAGTGATCTACGAGACGCAAGTTGCTCCAGGACCATTTCGTATTCAAGATATTAATGATGCGGTTAGCGGTAAATTAGATGTACGTGTCGAAGAGCAAGATGGCTCTGTACAAGAGTTTCAAATGGATACGGCAAGTATTCCTTATTTAACTCGACCAGGACGAGTGCAATATAAATTCTCGGCAGGTAAACCTTCTAATATTGACCATAATACCGAAGGCCCCGTTTTTGGTATGGGGGAATTTTCATGGGGGGTGAGTAACGGTTGGTCACTTTATGGGGGCTCAATTGTTGCGGGTGATTATAACGCCTTGTCTGCGGGTATCGGCCGTGACTTAATGGCTTTTGGTGCTCTCTCTTTTGATGCTACTCACTCTTGGGCAAAAATTCCTCGTGATGATAAGCGTTATAACGGTGGCTCTTATCGATTAAGTTATTCAAAACGTTTTGAAGCTATTAATAGCCAAGTCACCTTTGCTGGTTATCGCTTCTCAGAACGCGACTTTATGACCATGGATCAGTATTTAGAGCGTCGCTATCGCGATGGTAATGCTGATAATAACAAAGAACTTTATACCATTATGTTTAGTAAGCAATTTCCTGACTGGGGATTGAGTACTTACTTAAACTATAGTCACCAAACATATTGGAATAAGCCAACTAATGATAATTACAACTTATCGTTAGCGAAAAGCGCGGATATTGGTCGTTTTAAAAATATCAATTTTAGTCTCTCCGCTTTCCGTAATAAATTTAATGGCACCAATGATAATGGCGTTTATATGAATGTCAGTATGCCTTGGGGTGATCGTGCGACCATCAGTTACAACACTGTCATTAATAAGAGCGGTAACTCTCATAATGTCAGCTATTACGATCGAATTGATGACAATAGTAGTTATCGTGTTGGCGCTGGGGTAAGTAGCAATGGTAAACCTTCAGCCGATGCTTATTTTATGCATTATGCTGATGCGGCCTTAGTCACCGCCAGTGCAAGTCATATCAATGGTGAATATACCTCTGCCACTTTATCGCTACAAGGTGGTGCCACACTTACGCCGAAAGGTGGAGCATTACACCGCGTTAGTCGTACAGGTAGTACTCGTTTACTTATTGATACAGACGGTATCGCTAATATTCCCGTGAAGAATTTTGGTGCGATTTCCCATACCAATATGTTTGGTAAAGCGGTATTGCCAGATATTAATGATTACTACCGTAGTAGCGCGAGTATCGATCTTAATCGATTACCTGAAAATGTCGAAGCATTACGCTCAATTCAGCAATTAACCTTAACCGAAGGGGCGATTGGTTACCGTCGATTTGATGTTATCGAAGGGCAAAAAGCCATGGCGGTTATTCGGTTAAAAGATGGAACCTTCCCACCATTTGGCGCCAGTGTCACAACAGAAAAAGGGCGTGAGTTAGGCATCATTAATGATGGTGGAAATGTTTATCTAACTGGTATTAATACCGGGGATGTATTGAGTGTTCGTTGGAGTGGTAAAGAGCAGTGCAAAGTACTTATTCCAACATTGGTGGAGAATGTGCAAATTTCATCACTGTTATTGACCTGTAGTGATGATGGCACAGCAACCTCTACTTTCAATCAAAGAGAAGTCTCCTTACCTAAAACGAAGTTTCTATCTCGTTAAGGTTAAGGAACAGGAAATAAAGATAAAAACAACTTCAGACAAAGAGTAATTAAAGATGATGTTATTAAAACGCTCATGCATTGTTGCAACCACTTTGTTAATGGGAATGGCATTTACTCATCAAGCTGTTGCTGCCATTGCGCTAGATCGAACTCGTGTCATTTTTAATGGTGCCGAAAAATCGATTAGTTTAAATGTCAGCAATCAAAATAAGGACTTGCCTTATCTTGCTCAAGGCTGGATGGAAAATGAAAACGGCGAACGTATTGAAAGCCCACTGATTGTTTTACCCCCGATCCAACGTATTGAACCGGGTGATAAAAGTCAGATTAAGGTGCAATCATTACCTGATATAGCCAAATTACCACAAGATAGAGAAAGTGTTTTCTATTTTAACCTACGTGAAATTCCACCACGTAGTAATAAGCCTAATGTACTGCAAATTGCATTACAAACGCGGATCAAATTATTTTATCGTCCTGCATCAATCTATGCCTCGCAAACGGATTTAACCAATCCTTGGCAAGAGCAGATCACTTTAACTAAAAAAGGTGATCGCTTCGAAGTGAATAATCCAACGCCTTACTATGTGACATTAGTCGATGGATTAACCAGTTTGAAAGGAAAAAGCTTGGATGGCTTTGAACCATTAATGATCGCACCTAAAAGTAGCGGCACGATAAATCTGAGTGCTTCCATGTTTGGTGCTTCACCGGTATTGAGCTACATCAATGATTATGGCGGTCGCCCTCAGATGAAATTCACCTGTAGTGGCAATCAATGCAAAGTAACAGAAACGGCAGCTGGAAACTAAATAGGTCTGATTTATGGTTATGGAACAGTGGTTTAGCCCAAGCAAGGCAGTGTTGGTTTTTATTCTGGCAACATTTACTGGAGGCCTGAGTTCTACTGCTGTTGCTAACTTACCTGCAGGAGCAGTAATAAGAGCGACCCCCGGGATTGTTTATATCAATATTACTGGAAACGTCATCGCTCCACCTCCTTGCTTAATCAATGACGGCAAGATGATCGAGGTGAATTTTGGCGAAGTAATGAGTACGCGTATTAATGATAGCAATTATAAGCAACCTATCGAATATACCGCGACTTGCCAAAAAAGACCGACTAACGCCATGAAAGTCTATATAACAGGTAATGCAACAGGGTTCGATAGTAATGCCCTACAAACTAATATTACGGGATTAGGGGTACGCATTCTTTATCAAGGTAAATTATTAGGATTAGGCTCAGCAGTTAAATTTACCTATCCCAATTTGCCTAAACTAGAAGCGATCCCTGTGCGTGATAATAGAGAAACACTAGTTGGTGGAGATTTTGTTGCCAATGCCACACTTCATGTAGATTATCAGTAAAGGGGCAACACGATGAATAAATTGCAATCTATTTGTCTGATTATATTACTAAATTCTACAGCAGTAATGGCGGCCGACTCGCCTAATTTAAAATTATTCGGAACATTATTAGTGCCACCTCCTTGTGTTATCAGTAATGACGAACGGATTGAGGTTTTTTTTGGTAAGAACGTCGGTATTAATAAAGTTGATGGTATTAACTATACCGAATCGGTGAATTATACCTTGGTATGCGACGCTAATTTAAAAGGCTGGGATTTGGGATTATCAATTATCGGACCTAAAACCCAGTTTGATGAGGCGGCGTTGCAAACCAATATTCCAGATTTAGGTATTCATTTAACTCAAGATGGTAAGCCTTTTAAGCTAAATGAGCGTATTGCGATTTCACCAGATTCGCCTCCGGTTATTCAAGCTGTTCCAGTAAAAAGACCGGGAAGTACATTGCCTGAAGGGGCATTTGAAGTCTCAGCCACCTTATTAGCAGAATACCAATAGGAGCGTTTTGATGAAAATAAAAACATTATCGATCCGGTTCATATTGGGTCTATCTGTATCAATAGGGTTAACTTCAACGGCTTTTGCAATACCAGACAACCTCTATTTTCACGGCATATTAGTTGATGAGCCTTGTACCATAAAACCGGGTGATGAAACCGTGGTACTCGATTTTGGCAATATTCCTGATAAAAACCTTTATGCCTATAAAAGAACGCCAAGCAAGTTATTTCAATTACGTCTGTCAGAATGCGATCTCTCAATCGGTAAAAGCGTCAAAATAACCTTTAAAGGAGAGGAAAATCAAGCAATGGCAGGAGAAGGATTTTTGGCAATAAGTCCGGGTAGCCAGGCTTCTGGTATTGCGGTGGGATTAGAGTCTGAAAATGGTAATGCTCTACCTATAAATAAAGAAACAGACAAGATGTCATTAACTGCGGGTGACACTATTTTGAATTTTTATGCCTTTATTCAAGGTGAGCCGGATGCGATTGCGAATAAGTCGATTAAACGTGGTCCTTTTAGTGCAATAGCCACCTTCTATTTGAATTATGACTGATAATGAAGATTGAGGTTTTACATGTTTATATTTAAACGATTTCCGGCGATATTTATCTTAATAGCGGGGCTTTTCTCAGCCCCTGCGATGGCCTCTATTTTTTCTTATATAACAGAATCAACGGGAACACCGACTAACGCCACTTACACTTATGTTATTGAGCGTTGGGATCCAGAAAACTCAGGGATGTTAAATCCTTGTTATGGTGATCGTGTCTGTTATGTCACAGTCAATCATAAGCATGATATTGATGGCTCAGGAGGAAGGGCGCACTTTGTTATTGGTCGAATTGAAAAATTACGTACTTTAGCGGAAGTTCGTGATTTTGTATTAAAAAACACGTCATTTCCAATTCAAGGAAAAACAACGCACGTAGGGCCTTCATTAAACTCTAACCAAGAGTGTGTGGGATTATTCTATCAACCGAATTCAAGTGGTATATCACCACGAGGAAAACTCTTACCAGGTTCACTATGCGGTATCGCACCACCACCAGTGGGTGCATGTAAAATATCTGAAGGTGCGGTGAACCTTAACTATGGTGATATTGATGAAGCTAGTTTAAGTGGTGCTAAGCGCTCTGAAACAATCAATGTAACCTGTAATTTAGCAATGAAAGTGTTGGTTATCGCATCTGGCTCTGATAGTGGGCGAGTACCTCTTCGTGCAGATAAGAGTTTATATGCTGATTTATATCTAAACAATTATCCTGGTGAAAAAGGCGTTACGGTAAATGTTCCAGCAGGCGGTTCAACGCCAGTCTCTGTGAGTTCAACGCTACGCACGAATGGACGGGTAGCACCGGGGCGTTTCTCCGGTTCCGGTTCAATTATTTTAACCATGCCTTAATCATGATAATGGGTGAATATTATGATGATGAATTTTGATTTTGCGAATATAGATGTAAATGCTTCCGTAGGTAAAAAGATCCAAAAAAAACGTAAAGAGCTGGGTTATACCGGTATGCAGCTGGCTAAAAAAATTGGTGTCAGCCAGCAACAGTTTTCTCGCTATGAACGAGGTATGAACAAAATAGATCTCAGACATTTAGTGTTGTTAGCTCTCTATTTAAATACACCCATTTATTGGTTTTTTGAGGATTGCTACGTAAAAAAGCCTTCATTAAATAATAAAGGAATAGATAAGCGCAATTATGTTATTGCTCAAGCAACACCTGATGCTTTTCATTATTGATATTAAGTCGATATGACATATTGATGTTTTGCTAGATATTACATTTCTTTGATTGATTACCTTATTGGTAGGGCAAGGGCAACCTTGCCGTTTTTTTATGTTGAAAGCTGACTTATTTTATCTCTTCTAATACACCCATTTATTATTTTTCTATTATTTACTACGCTATTACTAGGCTTTTCTCCTATTTTATTATCATACCGCTTAGTCACAAATAGACTTATTTTTTAACATCTCTTAGTTAATTCTTGTAATGATGTGACTATAAATAGTAATTTCAGCCGTTATTATCAGGTTTATTAGAGTATTCGAAGCTTTTTATGTACTTTTTAAGGAGTTTTTAGTTCTGCAAAGGTTAATAAATAGACTTTAAAATGTTAAAAAGTGTTAACTTGCGCGCATTTTTTAATTTTAGATATTATAAATTGATTTTAATGTTTGTTATCTATAATCGATGGTATATTTTTTAACTTATTGTTTTATATTAATTAAATTATATTTTTTTTCATTGTTTGAGTGTTAATTTTAGATAATATCATTTATATGATAGGTATTTACGGATAGTAAAAACAAATTTGGTTGTGTACTGTGCATTTTCTGTTTTTTTTATAAAAAGGATAAATCATGCAAACAAAAAAACAGGGAGGAAGTCGTTTTCTACGCACAGTGGAATGGCTTGGAAATGCACTCCCCCATCCCGTTATTTTATTTATTATTTTAATTGCTATTTTACTTGTATCTTCAGCAGTTGGTGAATACTTCGGCGTTACAGTACAAGATCCACGACCAGAAGGCGCTAAAGGGCGCGCTGAAGATGGTTATATTCATATTATCAGTTTACTTGATGCTGATGGTATACGACGTATTCTTGCTAATATTGTTACCAATTTTACAGGGTTTGCTCCTTTAGGAACCGTACTGGTGGCTTTACTCGGTGTCGGAATAGCTGAACGAGCGGGATTATTATCAGCCGTTATGCGTTTAGTGGTTATGAAAGCTCCACGCAAAATGACCACATTAGCCATTGTATTTGCAGGTATTATGTCAAATACTGCAGCTGAATTAGGATATGTTGTCTTGATCCCGCTATCGGCAATTATTTTCCATTCGCTAGGTCGTCATCCATTAGCGGGGATTGCTGCTGCGTTTGCGGGAGTATCTGGCGGATATTCAGCTAACTTACTGTTAGGGACTATCGATCCATTATTATCAGGTATTACACAACAAGCAGCACGCATTATTGACCCAAGCTATATTGTTGGTGCGGAAGCAAACTGGTACTTTATGTTTGTCAGCACCTTTTTAATTACATTTTTAGGCTACATCATCACAGAAAAAATCGTTGAGCCTCAGTTAGGGCCTTATAATGGTAATGAATTAGATGATGAAGAAACTGATCTAAAAAATGCTGCGCAAGTTACCCCTCTTGAGAAAAAAGCACTATGGGCAGCAACAGGAACATTTATTGTGATGGCCATCATTCTGGCATTCACTGTCGTACCTGAAAATGGCATATTAAGAAACCAAGAAACAGGTTTAATTGGTAACTCACCATTCTTAAAATCCATTGTTGTATTCATTTTCTTATTTTTTGCTATCCCCGGTATTGTTTATGGTTGGATAGCCAAGACTATGCGTTCAGATAAAGATATTGTCGATGCCATGGCAAACTCTATGAGCACATTAGGTCTTTATTTAGTAATTATTTTCTTTGCTGCTCAATTTGTGGCTTTTTTTGGCTGGACAAATATAGGGCAAGTGATCGCTGTTAAAGGTGCAGCTTTACTCAACAGTATTGATATGCCAAGTGGGTTGCTATTTTTGGGCTTTATTTTAATTTGCGCCTTTATCAATTTAATGATTGGTTCAGCTTCCGCACAATGGGCAGTAACGGCGCCTATTTTTGTTCCTATGTTAATGCTGGCAGGTTATGCGCCAGAAACTATTCAAGCAGCTTATCGTATAGGTGATTCGGTGACGAATATTATTACGCCAATGATGAGTTACTTTGGTTTAATCTTAGCGGTTGCCACAAAATATAAGAAAGATACGGGTATTGGAACCATGATCTCGATGATGTTGCCATATTCTATTATCTTCTTAATTGGTTGGTCACTGTTATTCTACCTTTGGGTGTTTGTTTTCCACTTACCAGTAGGGCCTGGATCGCCAATTTATTATTCACCGCATGCGGGATAATATTATTCTTTAGATAAGCTTATACAAGGATGTATAGGCTTATTTGTGTTTATCTTTATGTGTTGCTAACTTTTCTGTTAATTGAGTTGCATAGTCCGTATGTAGAAACTGTGTGTCCATTCCTGCCTGTTGTAATTTTAATTCGAGTAAAGTGAGTTTTTTTTGTAACTGTTCATCTTTGATGCCAGTTTCTGAAAGTGAACTTAATATTTCGGCTAAAGATAATGCATCTTTTCTATCTTGCATTTCTGGGGGCAAAAAGCCGGCATTCTTAAGCAAATGATAACTAGCCCGCAAAGACTCAGGAACATGACTGTTATCATCTAATACCAAGGGTTTACCTTCTCCTGGCAAAGAAGAGAGTTCACCATTTTTCAACGCCTTTTCAATGTGGCGCTCCGCCCATTCATCAAGAATTGACATTATTCAGCCTCAACATTAATGACTAATGTAATCAATAAAATAACAAACTTAATTTCACTTGATCAAATCACATAAAATGATATTATATTTTTATATTATATAAATATATATATTGTTATAGGGAGAGTAAAATGAGCAAGTACCAAGAAATAGTAACAGACATCTCGGGGAATATGGGGGCATTATCTAAAAATATTCCTGAAGTTATGAAGTCATTTATGAGTACCACCAAAGCAAGCTCTAAAGATGGTGTGCTCGATGCTAAAACCAAAGAGCTGATTGCTATTGCCATTGCTGTTGCTAATCGTTGTGATGGTTGTATAGGTTTTCATACTAAAACTCTAGTTGAATTAGGGACGACAGAGCAGGAGCTTGCAGAAGCATTGGGCGTCGCGATTTATATGGGAGGGGGCCCTTCTGTGATGTATGCGTCCAATACCATGGGTGCTTTTAAAGAATTTAGTCAATAGTATTTAATAAAATTTAGTTATCATTATAGCCAGCATATTGCTGGCTTTTTGGGTTTTAAAGCTTATAGTGGCTCACTTATATTTTAGTTTTTCTTAATGATTACTAATGGTATTAGTTATATTCGTGAAATGCCAAAAGGAAATTATTATTGATAACCTTTTTTTATAAAAACATAAAGGAATTGTGAGTATTTTTACGTAAAAAAATAAAAGATAACAATTTGATTTTTAATAATATTTTTTTATTTCTCTATTTTTATTAATAAAGCTTTAATAAATATATTTGAATTTTTTATAAAATATTATGACTAATTGATGTTGATAAATAATGTAGTGCGTTTATTTGAGGAATTATGAATATAGCGATGACAGAAAGATATAAATGGTTATTGTTTTTCCTATTTATCTTATTAACTTATTTTATTCCTTTAGAAACGCGACTGTTATGGCAACCAGATGAAATTCGTTATGCTGAAATTAGCCGTGAAATGTTAGTTTCTGGCAATTGGTCAGTGCCTTATCTTCTTGATATTCGTTATTTTGAAAAACCTGTTTTAGGATATTGGATCAATTGTATTGCTCAGTGGCTATTTGGTGAAAGCCATTTTGCGGTGCGTATTGTTGTAGTAACATCAACCTTATTAACAGGATGGCTTATTTATAAAGCGGCAATGGTAGTTTGGCGCAATAGCGCTCTTGCTTTTAATGCTATGACCGTTTTTTTATCTTCTTTTCTGGTATTAGCAATAGGTACTTATAATATATTAGATCCTATTGTGACGCTGTTTGTGACCGCTGCAATGTACTCATTTTTAGTTGCGTTATCGACCCCGAATAAAAAGGGCAAAATAATTGCTTATATAGGTATTGGCTTTTTTTGCGCACTTGGTTTTTTAACAAAAGGCTTTATTGCGGTTGTTTTACCTGCATTAGTTTTTTTAGTCATGGCAATTAGTCAAGCTCGCTTTAAAGAAGTGGTTTGCTATTCCTCTATTGCATTGTTAGCTCTCGCTATTACAGCTGGACCTTGGGTGATTACTGTTGCATTACAAGCACCGGATTATTGGAATTATTTTTTCTGGGTTGAACATGTACAGCGTTTTATTGCTAAAGAGTCTGCTCGCTCACAACCAACGTGGTTCTATATCCCGATAGTTATATTGGGTGTATTGCCTTGGCTAGGTTTTTTATTTGGTGCATTAAAATCAGCTTTCTCTTTAAAAAAAGGTACACTCTATTTTCTGCTGTGGTTTGCTCTCTTTTTTGCTTTTTTCTCAGCCTCAAAAGGAAAACTATTAACCTATATGCTGCCGTGCTTTGTGCCATTATCTATTTTAATTGCACACTATATCGAAGAGTTAAAAGATAGACCTGATGAGAAAATCAGTAAACTGAATGCATCTATCAATATTGCTTTTGGGCTAATGGGTATATCAGCCGTTATCTATTCTTTATACAGTGCCAAATTTGAGCTTTATGATACGAATGAAACGTTGAAAATAGTGTTAGCAATAAGTGGTTTTTTATTTTGGAGTGTGATTGGTGCGGGGGCGCTGTTTAGACAAACACAGTTTTTAACGATGTTTTGCTCTATCGGACTAAGTTTAGTTATTGGATATGCAATCCCAGAAAAGATAGAAAGTAGAAGTACACCAGAAAATATTATCCAACGTTATTATGAGCCTTTAAGTAATAAATCGTATCTTTTAACGGACGAAGTTGGTATTGGTACATCACTTGCTTGGGGACTAAAACGGACTGATATTCGTTTAACAGAGACGAAAGGTGAGTTGGCTTATGGTTTAAATTACCCAGATGTAAAAAATAAATACTATAGCCTTGAACAGCTATTAGCATTAATCGAAGCAAACCAATATAAAGGGGTAGCGATTGTTTTAGTCAGACCTGATAGAAAGCAGATTTTGACTAAATTGACTACATTAAAGGAAAAACCGATAGTAGAAAAAGAGGGCGATTTAACGCTGGTGTTCTTTAATTAGCTGAATTGCTTTAATATTTATTTTGCTGTGATGTTTTTTCTCAGTGAGTACTGATCATGTATTACGATTTTGCTTTTCGTGTGATTTATATGTGATCTAGATTAAAAAACAGAATTTGTTGGCAAATATATTTTGCGCTTTGTCGTTTTAATGGTAGGTTTAAAATGTGTCCATTAGAACGGAGTTAGCTAAGCACTATATGACAAGTCACTTAACTTTATCAGAACCCCCACCCAGACAAAATGTACTCATGAATAGGGGGAATTTATGCTGATTTTTTTAACTGAATGTATTATCGGTCTGGCATCAATTGCTCTTACTCACCGTGTATTAATGTTGTACGGTAATAAAAAGAAGTGATGAAAATACGATATGCTAATAAGCTAAGTAATCTATTAGACTAACTATCATAGACGCAAAGCCCTATAACCTGATTAATTATAGGGCTTTTATTATAGTATTGAGTTAAATTAAATATATATTTTCAGCTACTGAAAATAGTTTTCAATAATTTTTATTTTTTCAATATCTAGAGTATTGGTATATTGATGTAATAATGCCCAAGCTTGAATATAATCATATTTGGCTTTGATTAAATCTTGCTGCGCTCTATATAAAAGCTCTTCCGCATTAAGCACATCAACCATCGTTCGCTGACCACCAATATAGCTTTTTCGTGTTGCATTTAATTGTAACTTAGCGGAACTAACTGCTTGCTCAAAAGCCATCAATTTAATATGGCTCGTTGAGCAAATTTGATATTGATATCTTAATTCCTGCATAATATTTTGAATAATAGCATCCCTTTCAAATGCACTCATCTGATATTTTGCTGTCGACTGACGCATTGATGCCGTTGTCTTACCCCCATTAAATAAAGGCATACTGACATAAAAACCCACGTTAGCAGATTGGTATTTCTGGTTAATGGTATTATTACTATCAGAATTACTACTAGAGTAAGCCGCATAAAATTGTACTGTTGGGAAAAATTCTCCTCTATTTTTCTCAATCTCTTGTTTAGCTATCGCCATTTCATGACGAGCAGATTGTATCTTTAAGTTATTTTGTATGGCATTTTTTTCCCATGTGGAATAGTCATCGGGAGCCAGTGATTGAAGAACAAACTTTGTATCAGTTAGCTTTGCGATATGCTCATGAGTAGGCAATTGTGAACCGATCATAGCACTGAGTTTGTTTTTAGCCTTTTCAATTTCTAATTGAAGATCGGTATATTGTGACTGTGTTAAATATAAACGAGTCTCTATTTCAGCAATATCTGTTTTGGTTCCTTCTCCTAACTCAAATAGGCGTTGACTTGAAGCTAGTTGTTTTTGATAGATTTCTTGCTGTGCTTGATTTAGTAATAATTTATCTTGTGTATAAGCAACTTGAATATAATTATCGATAAGTCGAATAATTAATTCTGAAAATTTATTTTGATAATGACTGTCTGCTAATAATGTTTTAATGATAGAAGCTTTGTATTCACTAAATGCGGTGTAGTCAAATAGTGGTTGACTAATAATAGCGTTGACAGAATAGCTTTGATAGTTTTGATACTCAACTGTTGTTATTTTATCCTGAAATATATTTATTGGATAAGCCTTACGTTGCCAGTTGCGAGGATTATTTTTGTAATTGATAGAAATATTGGGTAGCAATTGTGATAACCCGATATTTTCATACTCTTTACCTGCTACTTGTTCTTTTACCGCTGCATTAAATGTGGGGTCATGTTTAATCGCTAAAAAATAGAGATCAGACAATGTAACCGCTGAAGCTGGCAAGCTTAGGAGTCCTACGGAAAAAAGTGTAAAAAGTTTTTTTATTAGCATCATTATTCTTCCGTTAATGAAGTATGGAGCCTATCCAATACTGGTTTGAAAAGATAATTTAATAATGAGCGATCGCCAGTTTTAATAAACACATCAACGGGCATGCCTGCTTTCAATTTATTTTTATTATCTGCTAATAATGTATAATCTTTTATATTAATAAGAACTTGATAATACGGCTCTGTTGTTCGTTCATCAATTAATCTATCGGCAGAAATAATCGTTACTTCACCAGGGATTTTTGGCGTGGTATTTTGATTAAAGGCACTAAAGATCAAATCAACGGGAAGGCCAGGAGTTACCTTATCAATAAGATGCGGAGCAAGACGCGCTTCAATAACAAGTTGATGATCTTCAGGCACTATGTCCATTAATGTCTGACCTGTTTTTACAAAGCCACCTTGGGTAAAAACAGAAAGATCCATTACAGTACCCGATATCGGTGCGATAATCGCCATTTTAGCTAATTTATCTTTTTCTATAATAAGTTGTTTTTCTGTTTCACTGATTTGTAATTGTATTTTATTTAGCTCTGTTCTAGCTAATTGGTAGTAATTAGCATTACGTTGCAATATTCTTTGTTCATATTCTAATTTTTGCTTTTCTAATGCGCTTATTTGCCCAAAAGTCTCGTTAAGTTGATTATTATTTTCAGCTAATTCTCTTATCATTTCTTGATATCGGTGACGAGGAATATATCCTTCATTAGCTAAAATTTGTAAATCATTAAGCTGGTTTTGTAGATTACTAATTTGACTCTTTTTATTCTGAATTGAGCGCTTTAGATGGGTTAGGCGACTAGTAATGCCATCTATAACAGCTTTATAACCATTTATTTCACTTATTAATTCTGCACTTTTTTCATTTAATAAACGATTTTGTTGTAGTAATAACTTCTCTCTATTTTCAGTAGATGAATAGTATTTCTCGCTATTATTTAATTTAAATGAAGTTTGTTGATTAAGTTCAGCATATAATCTTTGTTGAGTGATCAGTAAATTATCATATTGCTCTGATAACGATTTTACTAAGGCTTGAGATTGAATAGGGCTTAGCTGTATCAGAGTTTGTCCAGCTGATACCGGATCACCATTTTTTACAAATATATGAGTAATAATGCCTTCAATAGAAGACTGTACACTTTTTTTATTTCCCGATATGGCTACGTTTCCTATTGCAGGAACGCCTTTATCAAGGGGCGCGAAAGCAGCCCAAAAAATAAAAATTGCTAAGCCTAATAAAACCACAGTCCATCCAATAACGAGAAATTTCTTTGGATCATCTGAAATTTTTTCTGACAGTGGTATAACATTTTTTTCTATAGTCATAATCAATTCCGAAAAATTAAGCGTTATTTGAGGTTGCTGGTGTTGAAGAAATAGTGTTTGCCGTTTTTGTGATAGTTGGATTATTTAATTCAGCAATAACAGACGCCGTTGGACCGAATAATTTGGTGTTTCCATCAAATATCACTAATAATTTATTAGTGACAGAAAGTAGCTGTTTTTGGTGGGTAATTAAAATAACGGTTTTTTTATGCTGTTTTAATGTTTCGATCGCCTGTGTTAACGCTCTAATACCTAAATCATCTAAATTAGAATTTGGCTCATCTAAGACAACTAACGTGGGATCGCCATATAATGCTCTGGCTAATGCAATACGTTGTTTTTGTCCGCCGGATAATCCTTCACCGTGAGCACCAATTTGGGTTTCATATCCTTGAGGAAAGCGTAAAATCATCTCGTGTACATGTGCCATTTTGGCGGCTTGGATCACTTTTTGAGGATCAACCTCAGTAAAGCGTGCAATATTTTCAGCGATAGTGCCGGGGAAAAGGGCGATTTCTTGAGGTAAATAACCAATATGTGGACCAATTTCTTCTTTACTCCACTGAAAGATATCCGCATTATCTAATCGCACAATGCCTTTTTTGACCTGCCATATACCGACAATAAATTTTGCTAAAGAAGACTTACCAGAAGCACTCGGGCCAATAATACCTAGTATATCTCCCGGTAATAGAGCAAAATTGATATTATTTAGTAATATTCTGTCACTGTGTGGATACACGGCTTCATCGATATTAACAAGTAATTGGCCTTGAGGCTTAGGTAAGGCCATTTTTTTATTTTCTTGAGGGTATGTTTTTAATAAAGTTGTCAATCGATTGTAGGCTGCTTTACTACTATCCCAACTTTTCCATACATTGATCACTTGCTCAATAGGGGCTAATGCTCGACCTAAAAGTATTGAACCGGCAATCATCATTCCAGGACTGATAGTATTATCAATAGCAAGCCATCCCCCTAAACCTAGCATTAAAGATTGTAATGCCATACGTGTTACTTTTGTGATAGCGTTAATACCAGCTGCATTATCACTGGCTTGTGTTTGTGCTTGTAAATATTTGAAATGAGAGGTTTGCCATTGTTTACGTAATTGACTAAGCATTCCCATCGCTTCGATAGTCTGTGGATGTTCTAAATGATGACTTTGTATTAGTTGTGCTTGATTGGCAAAATTGTTCGCTTTTTTTAAATGATTTTTAGATAGATATTCATTAAGGATAGCCAAAGCAAATAAGATAAGGGCACCACAAAGTGCAAATAATCCTAACCAAGGATTAAATAAAGTAATAACTAAAAGGTAAATAGGGAACCAAGGTAGATCAAAGAAAGTGAATATGGCATGACTAGTAATGAATTGTCGTAAAGTAATTAGATCTGTTAATGCTAATGTTGGATTAATATTCGCTATTTTGTTTAATTTTTCTCGGTAAGCTGCAGTATAAATGCGTGAATTAAGTGATAAATCTAATTTATTACTCATACGTATAACAATAATGCTTCTTAAATATTCTAATCCTCCCATAAAGATAAAAAGAGCTAACATAATGATTGTTAGCATCAATAGTGTCATTTCATTACCTGATGGTAATACTCGATCGTAAACTTGTAACATATAAATAGAAGGGACTAACATTAATATATTAATTAAAGCGGTAAATAGCCCAATAGAGAGAAAAACTTTTCGTCTCTCTTTTATGATACTTGTTATCTCGTTATTATATTTTATTTGTGGCATGTGGTATTCCTGATTTAATTTGTCTATTTTTAGTACTAAATATCTTTTGTTAGTTTTAAAGAAGTGTCTATTTTCTCTTTATTTTTTATTATGAATATCAAAATAGCTTCATTTAAAGCAAAAGAGGGTAGGAGAAATAACTTTCTCCTACCCAACTATGACTTAAACAATAAAATCAGTTTCGTAATTAACAAAACCTACGATATCAATTTTAAAATCAGGATTATAATTATAGCCATAAGCATTAATGGCTAATTCAGAAGCATTGGTTACTTCATTATAGCTAAGAGTTGCTTCGCCAGCATTTCCTGTAAAGTTATCAACAAAGTTAAGAATTTTGCTACTAAATGTATCTTGAATTAATGTTGATAAATCAATTTTATCAATACCGGTTTTGAAATCCATTATTTTATCTGCGGCTGTTACTAAAGAATCTGCAATTTCTTTATAAATAAAGGTATTGCTTCCTGTGCCACCATGTAATGTATCTTGTCCACGACCACCATAAATAGTGTTATTACCACTATGGCCATAGATAATATCGTCTCCTTCGCCTCCAATAAGAGTATTATCAGCATCATTACCATGAATAATATCATTACCAAAACCACCAATTGCGTTTTCTATGGTAACATTTTGTGCAATGGAAACATTTTTCTGTAATCCCCCCACATCAGAAAAGTTCCCAGCACGTAAATCAATCAGTTGATCTTGATAGAAGCCTGAGAAATCAAATGTATCGTTACCACCACTATCCCATACAGAGAAAATTAATTTATCATTGCTATCAGTAGCCGTATAATAATCAATCCCAGTATTTGAATTGAAACCATATACATCATCACCTGTTCTGGTAGTCGTATTTGCGCCATAGAGATATTGCATAGCAGAAATATCATGAAGGAGAGGGGCTCCGGCATAAGCACCTTGGAAGTGGGCGCCTGTTTCATACTCATCCCAATAGCTCATTACTGTATATTGGCGACTATCTTCCGCATAATCAGATTTTAAATAACCTGGAACATTCTGACCTGCGTTATAATCACCAGGATGCATAAGACCCAGTGTATGACCAATTTCATGGATAATAGTTAAACGACCATAATTACCCAATTCTGGTGTAGTATTACCTGCATAATGATAATCACTAAACCATGCTTGGCCAGAAAGATCTTTTCCATAAGCATAGGTATTAGGCAATGTTGCATAAGCCTGAAATGTGCCATTGGGATCATAGATATTACCAAAAGTAATATCTGTTTTTACGTCAGAAGCCTTCATTCCATCAACATTCCCAACAGCAACTTCAGTAAATTTAATATTTGCAATGTCAGACCATGCATCTAAAGATTTTCTTGCATGCTCTTTTTGTAATTCATTAAATTCATAAGGATTCTTATTACCAAATTGATTAAATTTGCCTTCCCATTTTGGGAATGAATAAGTCACCTCAGCGGGTTGCCCAATAACATATTTGCCATTCCAAGTGGAATCTTCACGGGCTATATGTTTTCCTGCGGTATCATAATCAAAAGAAGGTAATACTTTGGTTGAATAGTTATAGAAGATCCCGCTTTTATCTAATAAATCAGAAATATTAGATAACCCAACGGCTTTTTTTAATAAAAAAGATCCCATAATATCCTCCAGATATAAATTTAGGTTAAGTTTATTTTCATACTGAAAATATATTTATCTGGCGAATGCCATTGAGGATAAAGATAGACATTAATTATTATTAATCTAGGGGGGTAAAATAAGTTTTTAAATAATTGTGAAGTAAAGTGTGTTTTAAGTCAGAATAATTTAATGAGGTGAATATAAGTATAGTTATATTTTATTTTTAGATGATTTCTATTGTTAGTTATTGTTTTATAATTGAAAGGAAAATTTTACTTAAGTTTGATTTTTAATTTAATTAATGGGTTTGTTTAAAATTAATGTATCATTTATTATGTTAAGTTGTTTGATGTTTGATGTTTGATGTTTGATGTTTGATGTTTGATGTTTGATGTTTGATGTTTGATGTTTGTTTTATTTCTATAGTAATAATAATATTGGTGAATAATAAACAAAATAAAAATAACATAATGTATTATTTTTATACTGCTAAAAAACAGAACATCTAAATAAAAAAGGACTACAATATAATCATAATCCTTATTGTTAATTAGAATAATATCTTTATATATCTAAAAGATCATTGTAACTTAATATACCCTCAAGTTTTATAAAGATAGTCGAATGATGGTCGTTATTGGCTGTTGAAATAGTTATTGTGGTTTTATTTGTATGAATATCATTATGTAAAACTATTTCATTTTCATTTCCTGATAATTGTTCTACTCGTTTCATTTTTGATATATCGATTTTTTTATAATTTTGATCAACAAAAATAATTTTGTCTTCATTCGTATTAAAATCAAAAATTAAATTATAACTTTTAGCGCCTTTATAGCATAAGAAGTTAAAAGTATCATTTCCTTGTTCACCATATAATAGATTAGTACCTAATCCACAATAAAATATATCATTCCCTTCACCACCTTGAAGTTCATTTCGTCCTGCTTTTGATATCGAAAATAATAGATCATTGCCTTTACCGCCAATGAATGTATTATTTCCATAATAATCAACAAGGGTATCATCTCCATCACCACCAAAGAGTTTATCATTACCTTTATTTCCATAGAGGTAATCATTACCCATACTACCATGGAGAATATCATTACCCATACCACCATGGAGAATATCATCACCTATACCTCCATAGAGGTAATCATTGCCTATATCACCATACAGAATATCATTACCCATACCACCATAGAGGTGATCATTACCCAAACCACCATTGATGGTATCATTACCATCACCACCTAGAAGTTCATTATTAGCACTATTTCCTATGATAGTATCATGACCTGATCCACCAATAGCATTTTCAATAATCGTTTTGTAGGCAATAGAGATATTACTACGTAACCCGCCAATATCTGAAAAGCTACCTTCATTTAAATTAATGACTTGATTAACGGTATATAGGGAAAAGTCTAATGTATCAATTCCCCCCGAATCCCAAATACAACTTACTAATTTATCTTCTATGCTTTTTAAGGAGTAAGCGACACGTCCGGTATTAGAATGAAATCCATAGATATTATTTTCAAGGCGTGTGGTCATATTTGGGCCATAGAGATATTGCAATAATAATATATCTAGTAACATAAAGGTCATGGGATAAAGACCACCAAAATCAGCATGCTCTGAGGTTGGTATATCATAACCCATAACAGAATATTTCAATGAAGCTAATACATGATTTTTATCTTTATATTCTAAGTATTGCCAACTATGGTTTAGCCCGAGTGCATGACCAACTTCATGCAAAATAACTTTATAATGATATGTGCCTGGCTGATATTTATTATTTTTTAGTGTTTCAATTAGAGTATTGGTTTTTTTTATTATCAGAACAGTACCATTATCTTTAAAATTGAAAGCATCACCAATATTACCTTCTGTTTTTATATAATTATCAAGATCATGTTGATGTATTATCTTATAATATTGGTGTGATGATAAATTTAAAAATATAGTTCCAGAGTATTGGTATTGTTCATCAATATTTATCTTTTTTATAGGGGTTGAATATCTGCTAGGGTAGGTTGCAAAACCTCTGGTGGTATATGAAAATTCTATTGAACCATGACTAATATGAAAATCATCGTAAAAACCAAATTTTATATCGGCATCGAATTCTGGATTAGATGCAACAAACTTTGCTTGTGTTATATGGGCAATTTCACTAAGAATATCTGAAATAACTTCTTGTTGATGAGGATATATGGTTGTTTGTGTATTATAAAAATACGGATGTATACTATTCTTGTGAAAAATAATACTATTTTCTATATCCTCTATATCTTTTTCTAATTCAGCTATTCTGCTTATTGAATATTTATTTCTATAATATTTTAATGAAGCGATTTCTTTTTCTTTTTTTTCCTTAAGATAGGTCAATTCATATACTTTAGCGGTATGTTTTATTGATTCTATTCTATCTTTTTCTGTTACTGAATATTTTTTATTTGAGTAATTTCTTTTTTTATCATAATCAGGGAATATATAAGTTATTTTGGTGATATTACTATGTGGCTGTTTAGGCCAACCATACATATAATTTATAACAATTTTACCATCAGGTAGATAGAAGTAAGTTGGTTTTTTATTGAGTTAAAACTATTCATACTAAATCCTTTTACCAAAAGAGAATTTTCTATATTTCTTAATTTTATAATTAATGGATATATATATGGGAATAACTTTTATAAAACAAACTATTTATTAGTATGTTTTTAGTCGATTGCTATTAATTATTTATACGCATATTATTCTAGATTATTATTAATATAATAATTGATGGTTATTTATAGAGTAATAATTTAAATTTTTACAAATCATATGGTGAAATGTATTTATACCGCAAAGAGTTCATCGTGGTTAAATATACCGACAATCTCTATATGTACAATGGACTTATCATCGTTAGAAGATGTTGAAACGTCTATGATGGTTTTGTTGGCTGGTTTGTTATAATTTAATGAAAATTCATTTTTATCTCCTGATAATTTATCAACTTTTTTCATTTTTGTTATATCTATTTTTCTATAATCCCTAGTAATCAAAGTTATTTTATCCTTGTTTTTTTCAAAATCCCAAATTGAACTATTGCTTTCAATGCCCTCATAGCAGAAAAAATTAAAGGTATCATTTCCTTGTCCACCGGTTACATGATGAGTTCCTGTGCCTAAATATATTTCATCATCACCTTCTCCCCCTTGAATGATATTTCTGCCTGGAAGCCCTCTATCCATTGATGCTACACAGATCCGATCATTACCCTTACCACCATTCAACATATTAGCACCATAATAATCAATAAGCATATCATCTCCATCA
>NZ_CAWQNB010000016.1:0-3952 GCF_963896135.1 Proteus sp. G2609
CGGTAACGCCAAAACTGCATTTGGCCCCATGTATTCAGCCGTCCTGCCCAACTGGCTTGCCCGCCTTCACTGAATATCTCTCGCGGGGTTCCTTGGTGATCGGTGACCACATAGTGCAGTTTGCCCTGTTGATAGCGCGGTGGGCGTTATCTCTCCGGGTTGATACAGCCATTGGATTTTCTGAGACACCGCAAGAGTACCATCGGCATATATCGGCGTTTCTTCTATCAATTGGTCTCCCGACCATAAATAGCGCCACGTGGTGATTTTAGGCTTAATCTGCGGAAATAATGGGTCTATATGGGCTAAGTCACTGTCAACGGTTTTGGTTTTACTCAAACGTCGACCAAAAGCATCATAAGTATAGTGCCAACAATCCCCTTTCGGTGTAAAGCATGCGGTCAGCTGATTTTGTGTATTCCATAAATAGCGCCATTCTCTGGGACGAAAACCGCGTGTATGGACAATTTTTTTAATTATGTGGAGGAGCTATAACAAAACTGTACCACCGCCCGCAATACACCTTAGAGACCGTGGTTAAAAGACGCCGGTTTTGAAACAGTTTTCACCTTTACGGTGAAAATCTTAAAACAGGTGTTTGGTGTTGATACCGGACAGTGAAGGCATCCAAGCGATTAAACAACAAAACCAACCGCAGCAAGCGCAACTCAGTGCCATAAAACACACGATGCGCGAGCTGATGGCGGAGTATATCAGCAGCTAAAGGATAAGTTGAGCAGCTCTTAAAAATAAATAAGCCAGAAGATTGGAAGATCTTCTGGCTATAGATTATTTCGATTACTCAACTTCGTAAAATGAATAGATATGATGTGGTTAAATAATAAATCTAGCTCCAGCCTTTATAGGGGAAAAATTATCAGGCCACATTGTATCATTGTCATACTCTGCATTAACAAATGTAGCATCACTGATTCTACTCGCATTCATATTTGCACCTTTCAAATTTGCGCCATTCATATTTGTAGCAAATAAGTCAGCACCACTAAGATTTGCTTTTTCTAAATTAGCATTTAAAAAGAAGGCGCCTGCAAGTTTGGAATCTACTAATATTGTATTTACCATAGAAGCCTCCATGAAATTAGAGTTCATCAATAATGAATCAGTAAAATTAGCTTCATCTAATAAGCAATAAGCAAAGTTTGCACCACGTAAATTAGCTTGTTTAAAGATGGCTCTTTTTAATGAATATTTTTCAAAAATGGCCGTATGTAATAAATCATTAGTAAAATCAAAGCCATCTAAACTATTTACGTTTATCTCTCTGGTCACATTTGTTGATTCAAACCTGATTAGCACCATTACTTACCTCCCCAATCAAAAGTATCAACTTTAGTTTCAGACATTGGTTTAACGCGTGCAGCCTGGCTAGGAGATAATGTACCAGGTACTGTTTCAGGCAATTTACCAAATACTTTACCTGCAACATATCTATGATTTCCTTCAACAATAATATTACCATCAACTTTTATCGGTGGAGCTATATCGCCTTTAATTAAACGGTCTACATAGCGTTGAACCATAGGTAAAGAAACAGCTCCTTGAGCGGTCTGCATAGTGTCACCCTTCAAGGCATTCTGTATGGTTTCAGGGGTTACATCTGCCCCCTTGGTTATAATAGTTTTTGGGGCTCCCTTATTCCCCTTACCACCCGCCAACCCAAACGGATCAACCCACCCCGTCGGACAATGCACATATCCATACGGATTCAGCCCACCCAATAACCCTATTGGGTCTGAAGAAAGATACTGCCCTGTTTCCCTACCATAATAGCGAAAGCGATTATAATACAAGCCACTTTCTTCATCTTCATATTGCCCCGCAAAGCGAAAAGGACATTCGGTGTAATTAGGGTCATTCTCCGCCTTGCCCTCGCGGTAACGCCAAAACTGCATTTGGCCCCACGTATTCAACCGTCCTGCCCAACTGGCTTGTCCGCCTTCACTGAATATCTCTCGCGGAGTTCCTTGGTGGTCGGTGACCACATAGTGCAGTTTACCCTGTTGATAGCGCGCGGTAGGCGTTATCTCTCCGGGTTGATACAGCCATTGAACTTGTTGCGCATTAGCAAGAGTGCCATCGGCATATATCGGCGTTTCTTCTATCAGTTGGTCTCCCGACCATAAAGAGCGCCACGCTCTATTATACACGGAGGAGCGATAACAAAACTGTACCCCCCCTTAGAGACTGTGGCTAAAAGACGCAGGTTTTGAGACAAGTCTCACCTTTACCTTCAAAATTTTAAACGGATATTTGGTGTTGATACTGGGCAGCGAAGACATTCGAGCGATTAAGCAGCAAAATCAGCAACAGCAAGCGCAGCTCAGTGCCATCAAACACACCATGCGCGAGCTGATGGTGGAGTATGTTAGCGGCTCAAGAGTAAGCTGAGCGGCTCTTAACAATAAGTCAGTTCACAAAACTATTGGACTGACTTATTAATTTAAACATCAAAGAAAAACTCTAAAAAATCATTAAAACTAGGCCATTGTGGCTTTAATTTGCCTGCTATAAAATCCCGCAGCTCTTGACCTAAACCTAGGCCAATAACTTCACCTGTTTTTTGATTATAAAAATATCCGTATTCACCTTCAAAATTATCTAATGGCAAATATTCTTTAGGTAATTTTAGAACATCATGAGTACTTTTCAGGATTAATAAATAATCATTACTATTAATTAAAAACCAACCAATCTGATAGATCTCTCTATTTTGGCCTAAAAATGTTGGACAATCTTCAACATGTAAGTAAAACTGTGCAAAATCAGAGTCAATATCAACATCAATACTTAACAAAGCATCGCGGTATTCACTTGAAGGTTCATCAAACCACCAATTTTTACTTTTAAAATATTCAACTAATTTAGGTGTTAACATTTACCCTCCTTTTTTACAGCAATCGATCAGCTTTCTACGATTAACTTCTTCTTCGGCTCTTTGCTTCCAGTAAGCTTTTCTATCTGCCTCAAAAAGATCACGATCCACTGGGTTAGATAGGTGACTTCCAGGCAAGTAAGGATGCAATGCATTAGTATAGCGATACTTAACATGCGTTTCAGTTGATAACTCAAATAATGGCCCCAAGCCATTTTGTTTAGAATGGTGAAGGCTTACAACTGAATATTTCCCATCTTTTACCACCATAGGACTTCGACCATCTTCGAGAACTATTTGAAGATTTGTTTTTACACCATCTCGTGTATTAACTTTTAAATCCCAGTCAATAGGCTGTTGATAGACCGTATAAGTAATGTCTGAAGGGCCTGTAAAAGTAGAACCTGTAAAAAAGCCACTAAGACCAAACGGATCAATATATCCCGTCGGACAATGCACATACCCATAGGGATTAAACCCACCTAATAACCCTATGGGGTCTGGAGAAAGATACTGCCCTGTTTCCTTATCATAATAGCGAAAGCGATTATAATACAAGCCACTTTCTTCATCTTCATATTGCCCCGCAAAGCGAAAAGGACATTCGGTGTAATTAGGGTCATTCTCCGCCTTGCCCTCGCGGTAACGCCAAAACTGCATTTGGCCCCATGTATTCAGCCGTCCTGCCCAACTGGCTTGCCCGCCTTCACTGAATATCTCTCGCGGGGTTCCTTGGTGGTCGGTGACCACATAGTGCAGTTTACCCTGTTGATAGCGCGCGGTAGGCGTTATCTCTCCGGGTTGATACAGCCATTGAACTTGTTGCGCATTAGCAAGAGTGCCATCGGCATATATCGGCGTTTCTTCTATCAGTTGGTCTCCCGACCATAAATAGCGCCACGTGGTGATTTTAGGCTTAATCTGCGGAAATAATGGGTCTATATGGGCTAAGTCACTGTCAACGGTTTTGGTTTTACTCAAACGTCGACCAAAAGCATCATAAGTATAGTGCCAACAATCCCCTTTCGGTGTAAAGCATGCGGTCAGCTGATTTTGTGT
>NZ_CAWQNB010000017.1:0-23140 GCF_963896135.1 Proteus sp. G2609
ACAGGAGGCGTAAAGAAAGAGAGATAGCCAAATAGCCATAAAAAACCGGGGAAAAAAATTAACCAGCCAATGACGAGGTACTTTTCATATTGGCTATCAATAAAAAATTCACCGGAGTTATACGCTTTTATATACTCCCACCAGCTAATTTTTTCTTTATTAAAAAATGGTGAATATAGAACAACAGATCTATTATTTTTCCTCTTATCCTCAGATAAATAACTATATTTTTCCTCTAAGTATTTAGACATCTGTTCCATAGATGTTTTCTTACCTAGATGATTATCTATAAACCCAAACAGAGTATAAAAAGTCATTACTAGAAGCACGATAAAAAAGGGTATTGTATTGGTGAGTTGGCTATTGCGCTGTGGTGAGTTAATCACACAACGCTGTTGATTGACCGCCTCTAAAAATACCAGTTTTTGAGGCTCCAAAGGATCATCGTAGTGATGACTTTCCGCAATTAATGGTGTGGTTTCTAATTGCTCTGGGTGTTTTGATACAGTGCGTAAACGGGTCATTCCGTGCCCTCCTCATCAATACAGCCATATATTTTATCGTCGGGGTTGCCGTTTCGGTAACGTAGTGGTGCTATTTTCCTTTTAAGATGATCTGCTCAGTAGGTGATAAATCAAAGCTCCATAAAGTAAGCAAAGAAAATTTAAGTTGCCCAAATGACTTTGGTCTGAATTCGTCTTGAAAGCAGTTTAAACTATCTAAATATTGTGCGACGAGGCAGAGAAAGATAATATTTGCTTTTTTTATCCGCTCTGCATAGATATCATTTTTTGCATAATCTATAAATTCACTAATATTATGTGTTAGGTTGAGAGTTTTATAATACTCGATTGTACGTGAAATTGTCCACAATGAGTATTAAAGTTCTCTATGTAACACATAAATATTGACTAGGTTGACCTATAGATTGAAAGTACACATAATTTTTCTTTAATACAGTGAAAAATGTTTATTGCTTAATCTTATGCTGTGCTAATATTGTTTTATTGACCATTTTAGTTCACAAGAAAAATATATGACTGTTGTTTTAACTAATGCATCAATTTTTAATTATGCTCAGGTGAATGCCAGCACAATAACTCAAAGTGATTCCTTACCGAGTGAAATAATTATAATATATTATAATAGCAACTATTAATATAAAAATTCGGAGTCCAAAATAATGGCTTTTAAATATAAAATAACAATAATCATATTTTTGCTATCTTTTATTTTTTTTGTAGTGTATGAGTTTTTTATTCCCGTTAAAGTTATGGGAGTACATAAAGATACGTATACCACCTCTATTCTGGTTGAGGATTTTCCGATAACTGATTATGGAAAAATAATATGGTGGAAAAACAATCAAGATGTTTTAGATAAAAAGTATGATTTATTTAAGAATAAAAATAGTTTATTTTTGATTTCTATATGGAATTACGGTGATGGATATTTAGAAGAAGGAAAATACGATCGATTATGTTTTACTGAAATTAAAAGTAACAAAAAATGTATAGAAAAAGATAAAGTGATGTCAATAATGTATTCTTTAAATGAAGAGGAAATTAGGATAGGTAATTCTGCATATATTAAAGATAAAAATGGTTCTTTTATAAAGAAAGACAAGGATGCTAATACAACTATCACAGTAGTCCCTAATGCATAACTTGGTCACAAGTGGTGATAATAGCTTATTCACATTTTATGCTTAAAAATATATTTTGCTGTTTATATCAAAAATATAAAATATAACTCTAAATCTTTGTGAAACAATGCGAAGTTATCGTGTTTCGTCTCCATGTTTGCCCAATAGCTTCTATGAGAATTTTTTATTAATTATTGAGTTAAGTAATATTATCCATTGCAACAGGGCGCTGTTTTTCATCTAAGTAGTAGTGAATGCCGGCCTCAATATTATCTTCACCTTCATAGAAAACGTTAAAGCGGGTGCGTTTTCCATCGTGATAGGCAATCACAGCACTACCGCCTTTTCCTAAGCAAAATTGCTGAAGATGCCCTGTTGAGATACACACGCTGTTATCCCCAGATACAGAGAGTGTGCAGTTATCACCTGTGTTGATAGCAATGGCGTTATCGCCAGTAACAGTAATATGTGCTAAATCACCAGTATTGGTGACTTTTGTACGGGATTGAGTCGCATTAATAAAGTTTCTTATGCCACTATTGGCAATATGCGCCCCTTGGCCAGAAGCGTAAATTTTAACATCGTTGCCACTATTACAAATACGAGAGCGTCCTCCTAAGCTACCAATACGACATTGATCTGCCGTATTACTGATCTTTCCAGCAAATCCGCTGTTGATTAATTGGTTACTATAACCAGTGTTAGCAATACTGTTTTCATCACCGGAAAAGGCGACAATATTATCACGACCACATAATGCAAGGGCGGTGTTAAATTGTTGGCTTTTGACAATCAGTTGATGCCATTCGGTGGAAAACTGGATGTTTTCGTCGCTAGATTGCGGTTGGTGATAGGGTAAACGTTGTAATGTCACACCGGTTTGTTTTTCATTGCCTAACAGGGACAAGATGTTTTCTATCACTTCTTGTTCCTGTTTGGCAAAAGAGGACTGACTAAAATGACGCAGATAAATATATTGAATTAAGCTTTCTATCCATTGTGTTTGACGTTGTTTTATCAATTCATTATGGATAGCACGGTAAGTACCTCCATGGGGAAAATAACGCAAAAACCAACGATAAAGTGAACTTGAAACATGCAGTTGGCGTAAGTCTTCTTTGGTTAGTGTGATATTTTCCTGTGAAGGGACTGACATATAAGCTCCTTGATCCATCTATTTATTAGTGTCTATGGTAGCCGTCAACCATACTGCGAAAGGTTTGGAATGGCGTTCTTCCGGTGGTACACAGGTAAAGGTGACCAAAGATAAAAAAGACACTACACACGGCTAGTATTTGGTGAATTATTAATAACCAAGCTTTAAATAGCACAGCATCAGCAGGGATAAACATGGGATTTTGCAGTAAGATCCCAGTGATTAAAAGTAATGGTACTAATGCATACATCACACCTAAATAAGCCATTTGTTGCAGTGGATTAAATTTAACCTTGGGAGTGGCTGGAAAAGGATGATCTTCCCCTTTAATAATGCCGTAAAGATAAAAACGTGTTTGCATTAATACTCGTTGCAACCAGTTTTTACTGTCAATACGGTAAAATTTACCATTGCCACCAACAAGATTAATTAACACAAAGGACAACCAGCATACTAAGAGTAGATAACCACAAATTTCATGCACATTGACGAGTAACGCCGTGTCATGTGCCGAGAGTAGGGCGAAATGGTTAATCCCGCCACTGAGAAGGAGTAAGATAAATAAAGTTGCATTACTCCAATGCCATAAACGTACCGCTTTTGAGTAAAGATAGAGTTTCTCTTCTTGATGATGCTCTCCATGGGGTGTGGCGAAGCGGTAACGTAAAAAACCATGAAGTGCGAGTACAAGTAGCATGCCGACAAATAATACGCCGGCAACAATTAACCAAAGTGGCAAATAGTCCGGTGTATAGATTAAGACATACTGTTTGAGTGAGGCTTGAAATTGTGCTGCATTTGGCATGATATTTATTGCACTCATACGTTATCTCCCCCTTGTACATGAGGTCCAACACGTCGATAAAGATGCGGTTTTCCTACTCCATCAAGTTGATAGAGATAGTAGTCATGTGTTTTTAGCCATTGCTGAATTTGTGGGCTATCTTCTCTACCAAAGAGTAGGGCGTTTTGTGGGCAAGCGCTGACACAAATCGGTGGGAACCCTTTTTGTAATCGAGACTCAAGACAAAAGTCACATTTATCAGCAACATGTGTTACGGGATTAAGATAACGAACTTGGTAAGGACAGGCTGATATGCAATAACTACAGCCAATACATTTCTCTTTATTAACGCGAACAATACCATTGCTTTCATCGCGCCAAGATGCGCCCGTAGGACAAACCGAGATACAAGGAGCATCTTCACACTGCTGACATGAGTGTCTAAAAAAATGGTACTTATCGTTATCTTCTTTTAAGCTTAATGGAATGTGTGCAATATCCATTCGCGCCATTCCGGTTGGTACTTTATTTAATCGACGGCACGCTGTGGCACAAATATTACAGCCATTACAGCGTGTTTCGTCATGGATCATGGCATAGCGTATCGGTTTTTTATCTGTGGCTGCCGCTAAGGCACTACCCAGTGGCGCACTGAAAAAGATCACAGTACCTATACCTGCTACAAATTTACGGCGAGAAACACGCATTATTTTTGCTCCTCAATCTGATGCTGTTGTAATACCCACAGAACATTTCGTCGACAGGGTAGAGCATTAAGGATTTTCATATTGTTCTACCTCCAGCCATTCTGTTAACCCTCTCGCCTTGCCATAACTCATTAGGGTGCTACTAAATAGGTAAGGGGCATTGTTAGAGGCGAATATTTGCTGAATATCTTGAAAATCAGGGTGAGTTTTCATCAGCGTCAATGCATCGTCTATTTCTGCAGCGGTGTAATAAAAAGGCTCCGACATCAACATGCTTTGCTTCAATGGACGAGGGTAGGTTTCGCATTCAAAGCGAACTAAACCTGCAATGGCAGTACAAATATCGGTATATCTATTGAGAAGCTGTAATTGTGCATAGTTATCTGACATAACAGTGTCAGAATAGAAATAATCTTCACCATTATGTGTTAAATAAGTAATATCAACGAAAGTGTCCTCTTTCAACGCGACTCTTAATTGCATTACCTCTTCTTCAGAGAGTGAATAAGGCGCATCATACAGCGTGGAAATAGCTAATAGTTCACCTTCTTTTGAACATTGACGGATTGCATTGGCTAGGTGTTGTTCAGCCGATAATTGCGCGATATCTTCAATTTGCTCTTCTGTGGTATCCGTTAAGGTGTGAGTACCATGCCCAATACCTCTCTCTGATAACGGCAATAGCCAACGACGAAGAGAAATATCCGGTTGTTCTAAAGTAATATCAGCATCATGAGCAATATCAGGTGGTATAGAGGCTGATGCATTCTGTTTATTCATCATGATCTCCTTTACCTATTAATTGGGTAATAAGCCACGTGATGCTAAATCGTCAGCAACATCTTGTAATCCAAGGCGTACTAAAGTTGCTTTTGTTGGACAGCCTAATTGTGGATCCCAGCCCATTTCTTCATAAAATAGGGTGAGAGAGAGTTGCATATCTTCTCTATCCATTTTGTCTGTCCCTTCCGTAAAGACAGGAATATCAGGATCTTTATCAAATACCCATGAACAGATTTGGTCATGCTCATTACGCATATCCATTGTGTTCATTAACTTAACCGTGTAAGCACGATGTAAAGTGAAGATGCGTTCTGAGGCTAAATCAAGATCTTGAGAAGTGGTTGGTTCACCGGTAATGGCAGTGAAAAATTTTGCTTCCATATCTAAATCGCCACGATAGTTGCGGCTTTTATGAGGTGATACGGTCATTGGCCATACCCAGTTACATAATGTCACGGCATCATGTAGGCAACTACGCAAAATGGTCCATTTGGTATAGGCAATTTTTGCTTTATTAATCGGCGTGTAGTTTTTGGTTTCATCAAAAGCATCACCAGAGCCAAATAGTTCACCTGCAATCTCTTTTTGTAATTTTAGCGGTAAACCACTACCGATATAGTTGATATGAGTATGTGTCATCGCATCGCGGTTAAACATACAGTTGACGATGGAGCCTACTTGAGCAGAAGCTTCATTTGCATGGTGAATAGGGAAACCCATCGGTGACCAAAGTTTATTTTTCTTATTACCCCAATATTCCTCACCTAAATTCCAGCGTTGTGCAATTAAATAAGAGCCATCAGCAAGGTGACTAAATTCACCTTTACGATGGGCTAAGCGGTAATAGAAATCTTTGATAAATGCGGGATCACCTTCTTCAAGTTTATCCCAAGGAATATCGTTATACTCTTCTTCAGAAAGAACGCGTTTAAAAACTCCGTGGGTATAGCAATAAGTAAAGTCACGATGAAGCTGACCGTAGTTGCACCATAAGCCCATATCATCAAAAATATTGAGGCCGACAAGATTACCAACAACATTGGCATCGCCTTTTTTCTCAATATCTTTCGGGCCATTAGGGAAAATGGTGGTATGAACAAAGTTGGCGACACAAGTGTTTCCGCCTGTTTGAGGTACGCCAAATTTTTTCGCTTGCGGGACATTAAGTTGTGACATACAGCGAATAGGGCATGAGTGGCATCCCCCCATTTTTACCGTGTATTGTTCTGCTTCAGGGCCAAGATCGAAGGTTGATTTCATGGTTCTAAAGCCGACAGTATTGGCATTGCCCGGTGGGATCTCCCCTGTTTCAATGGGGCCACCTTCAGCCGCTCCCCAATAAAGCCCTTTACGTGCAGTCCAGCGTGAACCCGGATGTGAATACTCTGCCCAAGATTGCGGGGTACTTGGTACGACGTGATTATTATTTGCGCCAATGAGTTGTGTCATCATATAGTCGTTAAGCTCTTTTAACGCTTTACGATCGGCAACATTAACGCCACGGCTTCCTTCAACCACAATCGCTTTTAATTTTTTAGCACCAAGTACGGCACCAATTCCAGCACCACCACTGTGGTTACGACTATTGATAAGTCCTGAAAGAGGGACAAGGTTTTCACCTGCAGGGCCAATAGCAGCAACACACGCTTCAGGGCTTGTTTGAGCACAAAGTTCTTCTGTTGTTTGACGAGTTCCTTTTCCCCATAAAAAAGAGGCATCTTCAATGGAAACTTGGTCATCATCAATATGGATCCACACGGGGTTATCTGCCTGACCTTCAATGATCAACGCATCATAGCCGGCAAATTTCATCCATGCGGCAAAAAAGCCTCCCATATGGGCATCAACCACTAAATTACCGCGAGTAAAGGTTGAAAGAGAGGTGATATTGACGCGAGAGCTACAGGGTGCGCCTGATCCTGTTAGCGGGCCTACCGCAAATACCACTTTGTTTTCTTCATCAAAAGGTTTTACACCGGGTGCAACTTCTTCATACATAATTTTGTAGCCAAAGCCCATACCACCAATTAAGGATTTGTATTGGCTTGAGCTTTCGCGAGAGATGGCACCGGTAGTTAAATTAATTCTTAGTATATTGCCAGTCCAGCCGTTAATCATAATATTGCTTCCTAATCTAAAGAGGGGTCAATGAGGTGATTGCTAAGAAAAATCAAACGGTAATTTCTTTCCATTCAATAATGTGCAATGCCCCTGTTGGGCATGCTGAAGCGCATTCACCACATAAATTACATTTACCGGATTTTTTCGTTTGTGGATTGACGGTTGCCATCATCCACGGGCAAGCTGTTGTACAAGCGGCACAGCCGATACAACGACGAGTATCAACGACAATACAGCCAAACTCTTCTTGATAACGGATAGCTTTTACTGGGCAGACGTTCATACACTCGGGTGTTTTGCATTGGCGACAAGTATCAGTGGTAAAGTTTAAGTCGCCATATAAGCCCCCTCCAGAGCCAATGCCTTTATCACCAAAATAGAAATGACGATGGATTTTAGTACGGGAGAAGAAAGAGCCAACGCTACCATCATTCCATGTTGTACATGCTGTTTCACAACGATGACAGCCAGTGCAACGGGCACGATTAGTCACTAATACACCTTTAGGTGTGGTTGTCAGTTGAATAACGCCACTGTCTATTTCTTCTTGCTTACAACCTAAAAGAGAAAGTAGTGCGGGTGCTATGGTGATCCCTGCCAGCCCTTTACCGGATATTCGCAGAAACTCTAGTCTTGATAGTCCAATATCTAATATAGGACGATGATGTGTATCAGACATTAATATTTATCTCCGCTTAACTAATTTAAATAAGAAATAATTTGTGATGATAAATGTGTTCTTTTCTCTACTTGTTTTTCGTTGTATATAAAATATAATAACGATTGGTTTAGAATAGATATAATAGTTATCAACACTTTTTATTACTGAAAATAGCTTGTGGTGAATTGTTAAATATTTGTATTTACAATATGTTACATTCGGTTTTTACGTATTTTTCATTAACCGTTATGATATTGTGGTTATTGAAAAATTTATTCTGTGACTGCAATCATAGAAATAAAATTAATTATCGTTAGTTAAAAAATTAAATTAAGTGATTATTGTTCTTATCTGTAATTACGAAGGATAATTAATATTGTTTATATATATTCTATTATTTAAATAGAATATAAAGATATTTGTTCTTATATTACGTTTGAAATTATTGTTTTAATGATGAATTGATATTTAATATTAATTATTTATTTAATGAAAAATGAATCTTGATTATTATTAATAAAAAAAGATATTAATAAATTGTAAAACAGTGACGAGATCATTTTCATAAAAAAAGAAACCTTGTCTAATAAAGAGAAGGTTTCTTTTTCCAATGGTATTATATGATTTTATGGTTAGTAGCCCACGGCTTTACCTGCTGGACGTCGAACATCATTTGAACCGTAAAGATAACCTTCGCGTATCGCCCCTGAAACAGCAGAATCATTACCTGACGAAGCAGGGATCACTCCTTGTTCTCCTGGAAGGCCGACCATAATCAATTCAGCCGCGCCCCATGGCGTTTGTTCGACCATTTTATATCCCATGGCAGAAAGTTTTTCTAAGGTATCTTTTGATAATCCTCGTTGTTCATAATAAACCTCATCAGGTAGCCATTGATGATGAATTCGGGGGCTATTGACGGCTTCTTGGGGGGACATACCAAACTCAATAATATTAAGTGCCGTTTGTAAGGTGATTGAGATAATACGAGAGCCTCCCGGTGAGCCTAATACAAGAAAGGGTTTGCCATCTTTAGTCACAATGGTTGGACTCATTGAGGACAGTGGACGTTTTAATGGGGCAATACTATTTCGTTCACCTTGTACTAAGCCATAAAGATTTTTCTCGCCAACTTTAGTTGTAAAATCATCCATCTCATTATTGAGGAAAAAGCCAGTCCCCGGGGCGATAACGACAGCACCAAAACGACCATTGATGGTGTAAGTGGTTGAAACGGCATTACCATCTTTATCAATCACCGAATAATGGGTGGTTTCAGGGCTTTCATGAGGTGCAATACCGGGTTGTACCTTTTCTGATGGGGTGGCTTTATTCGGTGTAATTTGTTGGCGAAGCTCTGCGGCGTAGGTTTTACTTAATAACTTTTCTGTTGGATTGTTTATAAATTGCGGATCGCCAAGAAAGGTGTTTCTATCCATATAAGCATGACGCATAGCTTCTGTGAGCGTGTGAACATATTCGGCAGAGTTAAAACCCATCGATTTCAGATCGTAGCCTTCTAAAATATTCAGTGTTTGGCAAATAGTGACGCCTCCTGAACTGGGAGGAGGAGCAGAGATAAATTCATAACCTCGATAAGTACAGGTAATGGGAGGTGTTTCGGTAATAGTGAAGTTCGCAAAATCGTCTTTGGTTAATAACCCATTATGCTGTTTTGAAGCTTGTTCTACTTTTTTAGGGATTTCCCCTTGATAGAAAGCATCAGCACCTTGGTTGGAGATAAGTTCAAGCGTATTAGCTAAGTCCGTTTGAATGAGACGATCGCCAGGCTGCCATGGTGTTCCATCAGGCTTTAAGAAAATTTTTGCTGATTCAGGATCTTGTTTAAATCGCTCTGTGGTGGTGTCTAATACGTCAGTATCAGCACGGGTTAAAATATAGCCTTCTCTGGCGAGTTTAATAGCGGGAGCCATCACTTCTTGGCGTGAAAGTGTGCCATATTTTTCTAATGCAGCATCAAGTCCTTTCACTGTACCCGGCACCCCTGAGGCAAGATAGCCGTATAGGCTTGCCTCTTTAATCAAGTTACCGTCTTTATCTAAATACATATTTTTAGACGCTGCCGTAGGCGCCGTTTCTCGAAAATTAATAAAGGTATTGGTGCCATCAGCAAGGTGTATAGTCATAAAACCACCACCGCCAATATTTCCACAACAAGCATTTACCACAGCTTGTGCATAGCCAACAGCAACAGCTGCATCAATGGCATTCCCTCCTTTTTGCAAAATATCTTTTCCTACTTGTGAGGCTAAATGTTGTGAAGAGACCACCATACCTTGTTGTGCTTCAACCGCTGGCTCATAGGCGGCATAGAGTGCAGGTGAAAAAAGTGTGGTAAGTAACAGCAGGTGCGTTTTTTTTATAGTAATCATGATTATATCCATTAATAACAGTGGGTTAGTTTCAATAGAGATAAGTGAAAGTAGGTGTGTATACGCTAGTATTAATGTGGTTAACAATTACGTAACAATAAGTATAGAGAGAAGTTATTAATGACGAGAATTTTTTTTGAAGAGATGATCACAAAATCATCTTTAAGCGAATAAATAATAATGTTATGTACAAATAGTAATCTTAATAAATTGAGTTGAAAGACAAAAGAATAGATGGAGTATTAATAAAAAAGCCTGTTTTCACAGGCTTTTAGCAAATATTTGTTTAGCTTACTGGAATATTACAGTTTGCCTGAGTTCGCTTTCAGATATTTAGCAACACCGTCTGGAGATGCGCCCATACCTTCTTGGCCTTTTTCCCATTGTGCAGGGCAAACATCACCGTGCTCTTCGTGGAATTGTAGTGCATCAACCATACGGATCATTTCGTCAATATTACGGCCTAATGGCAGGTCGTTTACCACTTGGTGACGAACGACACCTTCTTTGTCGATCAGGAATGAACCACGTAGTGCAACACCCGCTTCTGGATGTTCGATACCGTATGCTTTAATGATATCGTGTTTGATATCAGCAACCATTGGGTATCTTACTTCACCAATACCGCCATCATCGATAGCTGTTTTACGCCATGCGTTATGTACGAATTCTGAGTCCATAGAAACGCCGATGATTTCAACACCACGTTTTTGGAACTCTTCAAAACGGTGATCAAATGCAATCAGTTCTGAAGGGCAAACAAAAGTGAAGTCCATTGGCCAGAAGAAAATAACCGCAGGTTTGCCTTTGATAAATGAATGCAGGTTGAAATCATTAACAATTTCACCGTTACCTAAAACAGCAGCTGCTGTGAAATCTGGGGCTTTGCGAGTAACCAGAACCATAATGTACTCCTGTAAATTGAAAGAGTTTATACTCGTCATATTTCAAGTTGTCGCGTTGTTGACTGCGTTCACTCGAACTATTTAGAGTAAATTTAGGGGATACCCTGTTTTTAAATTTAGGGTGATGCCCTGTTTTTAAATGATGTATACAGCATAAATAATCAATCGTTATTGATAAAATCATACAGAACAATCTATTTGATAGGTTATAACGATGAATTTTATACAACAAAAATGACTTATTTATGACTCCTTGTATAACTATCTATTCTAATCAACTTTATAAATGAATACTACGCTTGTTAACGGATCGTTACCAATAAAAAGATAAATTGACGTAGTCTCTGTTTGCTCGATTCAATGTAATGCTTAACCATGACAAACAGATGAATAAAAAGAGCCTTAATGTATCAGTCATCCAGCTGATGATGTTGTGCTCTTTCTAACAATTGTGGATAAAATTGCCAAAAAATCTCACTTAACTCTTTATAATGCGTTTCTAGTGCAATATAAGAGCCTGCAAGCGCACTTAAACGCGGTCTTCTTTTTGCCATGCCTTTTAACGTCTGTGCTATATAAGTTTTATCAGCATAACGAGTCAACCACGCTTGGGGCCATAAATATTCATTGAGCTCTTGAAATTTTTCCGGAGTTCGCCATAAATCCGGTTCAATGGTATTGCGCACATAAGTAACAAATTCCAAGAGCGGTATGTCAGGTTCAAATTTATCCCAATGTAGTGAGAGAAAATGATCCCAAAATATATCCAAAGTAATGGGTGCAACGCGGCGGTATTCATTCGGAAAAAGTTGTCGAGCTTGTTTAACTAATGGATGAGTATCAGTCAGCACATCAATACGCCTATGCATGCGAATGCCGTCAATTACCGCTTGGCTGTAATCGTTACTCGGCGTACCTTTTACATAGTCCGCCATCATATTGCCTAATAAGGAGCTTTTCGCTCTAAAGGCGAGGTGTAAGTGAGCAAGATAGTTCATTGTACTATCATAGCGCTTTTTAAATAAAAAAGTGCTTCTTTGTTGCACTGATTAACATGCAGCACTAGACTAGTGCGCCTGTTTTTTATGAAAGTAGTCGTTTAATTATGCGTGTATCCGATTTTAGATTTGACCTGCCTGAGTCCTTAATTGCTCATTATCCTCACCCCCAACGTAGTGGGTGCCGATTATTATCCCTAGAGGGGAAAACGGGCAATTTATCTCACGGTGTCTTTACGGATGTATTAGATAAACTCAATGCCGGTGATTTACTTGTATTTAATAATACTAGAGTGATCCCCGCGCGTATTTATGGTCGTAAAGCCTCCGGTGGCAAGATAGAAGTATTAGTGGAGCGTATGCTAGATGAACATCGTGTGTTAGCCCATGTTCGTGCATCAAAGTCACCCAAAGAGGGCGCATCACTGATTTTAGGGGAAGACGAAAGTGTACAAGCAACCATGATTGCACGCCATGATACACTATTTGAAATCCGTTTTGATGATGAAAGAGATGTGCTGACTATTTTAAATAGTATCGGTCATATGCCTCTTCCTCCTTATATTGATCGTCCAGATGAAAGATCCGATAAAGAGCTTTATCAAACGGTCTATAATGAGCGTCCCGGTGCAGTAGCTGCACCCACAGCCGGATTGCATTTTGATGAGCCGTTATTAGAAGCGTTACGTAACAAAGGCGTTGAGATGGCCTTTGTCACTTTGCATGTTGGTGCTGGCACTTTCCAGCCTGTTCGTGTGGATAATATCGAAGAACACACTATGCATTCCGAGTATGCTGAAGTCCCTCAAGAGGTGGTAGATGCCGTGCTCGCTTGTAAGGCACGAGGTAATCGGGTGATTGCCGTGGGTACAACATCTGTTCGCTCTTTAGAGAGTGCGGCTAAAGCAGCCAAAGATGCATTAATAGCCCCTTTTTTTGATGATACGCAAATTTTTATTTATCCAGGTTACCAATATCAAGTTATTGATGCTTTGATAACTAACTTCCATTTGCCAGAATCAACCTTAATTATGCTGGTTTCCGCATTTGCTGGTTATAAAAATACCATGAATGCTTATAACGTAGCGGTTGAGCAAAAATATCGTTTTTTCAGTTATGGTGATGCGATGTTTATTACGCGTAATCCTTTAGCTATCAATGAAAAAGTGGGTGAAGAGTAGGGCTTTATTCTATTTTTTAACGTTTTTTTTCATTTTATGACCGGTTATGTCAATTTTGCTGCTTGATCTCTTTGACTAAGCACAGCTTTTGTTGATGTAACATATACAGCCGTCTAACAAATGATTAGAATGTGCTGTTTTTATTATGCATTGGACTGTTTTTCTGATGCTTGGAGGATGAGTGAAATACGAATTAGATAAAACAGATGGTCATGCCCGTCGTGGTCGTCTTAAGTTTGAACGCGGTGTCGTTGAAACACCTGCATTTATGCCAGTAGGGACATACGGTACAGTTAAAGGGATGACACCTGAAGAAGTTGAAGCCACAGGTGCACAAATCCTTTTAGGCAATACTTTCCATTTATGGTTACGTCCTGGTCAAGAGATCATGAAATTACACGGTGATTTGCATGACTTTATGCAGTGGAAAGGGCCAATTTTAACCGATTCAGGTGGTTTCCAAGTCTTTAGTTTAGGCGCAATGCGTAAAATTAAAGAAGAAGGTGTGCATTTCCGTAACCCAATTAATGGTGAAAAGATTTTCTTAAGCCCAGAAAAATCAATGGAAATTCAGTATGATCTTGGATCAGATATTGTGATGATCTTCGATGAGTGTACGCCATATCCATCAGATTGGGATTATGCTAAAAATTCCATGGAGATGTCATTACGCTGGGCTAAACGTAGTCGTCAACGCTTTGATGAATTAAACAACAAAAATGCATTATTCGGTATTATTCAAGGCGGCGTTTACGAAGATTTACGTGATATCTCAGTGAAAGGGCTAGTGGAAATCGGCTTTGACGGTTACGCTGTTGGGGGCCTAGCTGTTGGTGAACCTAAAGAAGATATGCACCGTATTTTAGAACATGTTTGTCCACAAATCCCTGCGGATAAACCTCGTTATTTAATGGGTGTAGGTAAACCTGAAGATTTAGTTGAAGGTGTTCGTCGTGGTATCGATATGTTTGACTGTGTGATGCCAACACGAAATGCACGTAATGGACATCTGTTTGTAACAAATGGTGTCATTAAAATTCGTAATGCTAAACATCGTTCAGATACATCAACTCTGGATGAACATTGTGATTGCTACACCTGTAAAAATTATAGTCGCGCTTACCTACATCATCTTGATCGCTGTAACGAAATTTTAGGTGCAAGGCTGAATACCATCCATAATTTACGCTATTATCAGCGTCTAATGGCTGAAATTCGTCAAGCAATTGATGAGTCACGTTTCGAAGATTTCGTGCATGAGTTCTACGAACGTATTGGTAAACCAGTTCCACCGCTAAATAGCAGTGCGAGTAAGTGCGATTAATGTATACGAGAAAGCCCAATTCTGTGTATGATATTGGGCTTATAACTTGAGTATCGTCGATATCGACAACAATGAGGAAAAAGTGAATGAGTTTTTTCATTTCTGATGCTGTTGCTTCTGCTGGACAAGCAGCACCTGAAGCAAGCTTTATGTCTATTTTACCGATGTTAGTGATCTTTATTTTAATTTTCTATTTTATGATCCTACGTCCTCAGCAAAAACGTACTAAAGAACACCGTAAACTGATGGAATCTATCGGTAAAGGTGATGAAGTGTTAACTACTGGTGGTTTAATCGGCCGCGTTGTTAAAGTTTCAGATAACGGCTATATCGTTGTTGCTCTGAATGAAACAACTGAAGTAACTATCAAACGTGACTTTGTTGCCGCTGTATTACCAAAAGGCACAATGAAAGCTATTTAATTTGATTTCCCCAAAGGGAAAAGGGAACTGCCGTGCTAAACCGTTATCCTTTGTGGAAGTATCTGATGTTGATATTCGCTATCCTCATCGGTCTGCTTTACGCACTTCCTAACCTATATGGTGAGGATCCGGCTGTTCAAATCACTGGCGCGCGGGGAACCGCCGCCAATGAGCAAACACTGGATCAAGTTCGATCTTTATTAGATAAAGAAAAAATTGAAGCGAAATCAATCGCCCTTGAAAATGGTGCGATTTTGGCTCGTTTCAGTAACCCTGACATTCAGTTACGTGCCCGTGAAGCGTTGTTACCTGCGTTAGGTGACAAGTTCGTTGTTGCACTTAACCTTGCACCAGCTACGCCAAAATGGTTAGAAGCCATTGGCGGTGAGCCGATGAAATTAGGGTTAGACTTACGTGGTGGTGTTCACTTCTTAATGGAAGTTGATATGGAAACCGCGTTAGGTAAACTTCAAGAACAAAATGTTGATAGTTTACGTACTTTATTACGTGACGAAGGCATTCCATATTCTTCTATCCGCAAAACGGATAATTATGGTGTTGAAATCCGTTTCCGCAACGCTGATGACCGTTCTAAAGCATCAGATTATCTTGCGCGTCGTAACCAAGATCTCATTTTTAGAAATGGGGATAATAACTCGTTAAAAGCTATTTTTACCGACGAGCGTTTACGTGATGCGCGTACTTATGCGGTACAACAAAATATCACCATCCTACGTAACCGTGTCAACCAATTAGGGGTTGCTGAGCCATTAGTTCAACGCCAAGGTGCTGACCGCATTGTTGTTGAATTACCGGGTATTCAAGATACGGCTCGTGCGAAAGAAATCCTAGGTGCAACAGCAACATTAGAATTCCGTTTAGTGAATACTAATGTTGATCCTTCCGCCTTAGAAACAGGACGCATCCCGGGTGACTCAGAAGTGAAATACACTCGAGATGGTAGACCAACCATTCTTTATAAACGTGTTGTATTGACGGGTGACCATATTACCGATTCAACGTCACAAGCCGATGAGTACGGCCAGCCTCAAGTAAGTATTTCACTTGATAGTGCTGGTGGCTCTATTATGTCTAACTTTACCAAAGATAACGTCGGTAAACCGATGGCTACTCTTTTTGTAGAGTATAAAGACAGCGGTAAACGTGATGAAAACGATCGCGCAATTTTGGTAAAAAATGAAGAAGTTATTAACGTGGCTAATATTCAAACCCGTTTAGGTAATAACTTCCGCATTACTGGTATCTCTAATGCGAATGAAGCACGTCAATTATCTCTGTTATTACGTGCTGGAGCATTGATTGCACCTATTCAAATCGTTGAAGAGAGAACCATTGGGCCAACATTAGGTCTTCAGAACATAACTCAAGGTTTAGAAGCTTGTTTATGGGGTCTGATAGCCTCTGTTGCCTTTATGATTATTTATTATCGTAAATTTGGTGTGATCGCGAGTACGGCGCTATTAGCAAACTTGGTGTTAATTGTGGGGGTCATGTCATTATTACCCGGTGCAACGTTAACCATGCCTGGTATTGCGGGTATTGTCTTAACCCTTGCGGTTGCGGTCGATGCTAACGTACTGATCAACGAGCGTATTAAAGAAGAGTTACGTAATGGTCGCTCAGTACAACAAGCTATCCATGAAGGTTATAAAGGTGCCTTCTCCAGTATTATTGATGCGAACTTAACCACGTTAATTACTGCCGTGATCCTTTATGCAGTCGGTACTGGCTCCATTAAAGGGTTTGCTATCACAACTGCTATCGGGGTTGCGACATCCATGTTTACCGCTATTGTGGGTACACGTGCGATTGTAAACCTGCTGTATGGCGGTAAACGCATCAAGAAACTGTCTATTTAAGGAGCACGTTGTGGCACAGGATTATACTGTTGAACAATTAAACCATGGTCGTAAAGTCATTGACTTTATGCGTTGGGACAACGTCGCCTTTACTATTTCGTTTCTGCTTTTGGTAGCATCTATTGCTATCATTTCCGTGAAAGGATTTAACTGGGGATTAGATTTTACTGGAGGAACGGTTATTGAGATCAATCTCAGTCAACCGGCCGATCTAGATAAAATGCGTGATAGCTTGGCAGCCGCCGGCTATAAAGATCCTCTGTTACAAAACTTTGGTAGCAGCCGCGATATTATGGTGCGTATGCCTCCTGTTGAAGGACAGGCTGGTCAAGAATTAGGTAAGAAAGTCATCGATATTATCAATGTTGAAATTGATAATGATGCAACAGTCAAACGTATTGAATTTGTTGGGCCAAGTGTCGGGAGTGAATTGGCTCAAACAGGGGCAATGGCGTTACTTTCTGCACTTATCTGTATTCTGATCTATGTTGGATTCCGTTTTGAGTGGCGTCTAGCATTAGGGGCTGTTATTTCACTTGCCCATGACGTGGTGATCACTTTGGGTATTTTATCACTCTTCCAAATTGAAGTTGATTTAACCATTGTGGCGTCATTGATGTCTGTTATCGGTTATTCCTTGAACGATAGTATCGTGGTATCAGATCGTATTCGTGAGAATTTCCGTAAAATTCGTCGTGGTACCTCTTATGAGATCATGAACGTTTCATTAACACAGACATTAAGCCGTACCATCATGACATCAGCAACAACATTATTAGTTGTGTTGATGCTCTATATCTTTGGTGGTTCAATGCTTAAAGGCTTCTCTTTAGTGATGTTAATCGGTGTTTCATTCGGTACTGTTTCATCTATTTATGTGGCTTCTGCATTAGCACTGAAAATGGGCATGAAACGCGAACACCTGATTGTTCAAAAAGTGGAAAAAGAGGGTGCAGATCAGACAACACTCTTACCTTAATAGAGCGTTTTTCTGACATAAACATCGCAAACACCCTGCCAGTTAATGACTGACAGGGTGTTTTTTGTTCACTGAACAGGTACACTGTTTAGGAGTTTTGTCAACAGTAGGAATAACTATGCATTGTCCATTTTGCACAGCCGTAGATACCAAAGTAATTGATTCGAGACTTGTTGGTGATGGCTCACAAGTGCGCCGTCGTCGTCAATGCCTTGTTTGCCATGAGCGCTTTACTACCTTTGAAGTCGCAGAGCTTGTGATGCCTCGTGTTGTGAAAAGTGATGAAATCCGTGAGCCTTTTGATGAAGAAAAGCTACGTAGAGGAATGCTCAAAGCATTAGAAAAACGCCCTGTGAGTTCTGATGATGTTGAAGCTGCTATTAATCATATCAAATCACAATTAAGGGCAACGGGCGAAAGAGAGATACCTTCCAAACAGATCGGTAATTTTGTTATGGAACAACTAAAGAAACTGGATAAAGTTGCTTATATCCGTTTTGCTTCGGTTTATCGCAGTTTTGAAGATGTGCGCGATTTTGGCGAAGAAATTGCAAAATTACAAGATTAATCATTCGCTTCACACGACTATTTGAAAATAACGATAAATAATAAATCTATGATGACAATTAACAACAGCAACAATCTTACGGGCAATGAGCCAGCTAATGATGAAACCTATATGCGTCGAGCGATAGAGTTAGCTGCATTAGGACGTTTTACAACATCACCTAACCCAAATGTGGGATGCGTGATTGTGAAAGAAGGGAAGATTATAGGTGAAGGTTATCACCATCATGCAGGTGGTCCACATGCCGAAGTGAATGCATTAAATATGGCGGGTGAAAATGCCAAAGGTGCTACCGTCTATGTTACGCTTGAGCCATGTAGCCACTTTGGTAAAACGCCTCCTTGTGCTGATGCTTTAATCAACGCCGGGGTAAAACGTGTTGTTGCTGCAATGCAAGATCCCAATCCTCAAGTGGCAGGACGTGGTTTACATAAATTAGTCGCTGCAGGTATTGATGTTTCTCATGGCGTATTAATGCAAGAAGCTGAAAAATTGAATATCGGCTTTTTTAAACGTATGAGAACAGGGTTTCCTTATATTCAATTAAAACTGGCCGCCTCTTTAGACGGTAAAACGGCATTAGCATCAGGGGAAAGTCAATGGATAACCTCTAACGCTTCGCGACAAGATGTGCAAAACTTTCGCGCGCAAGCTAGTGCTATTTTAACAACGAGTGCCACTGTTTTAGCCGATGATCCTGCAATGAATGTGCGTTGGGAAGCATTATCCGATGAGATAAAAGCGATTTATCCACTAGAGTCATTGCGCCAGCCTATTCGCATTATTACCGATAGCCAAAATAGGGTAACTCCCGACTATAAAATTACACAACTTGCAGGTGAGTGCTTGCTTGCTCGGACTCACTCTCAGCAAAAAGCTTGGCAAGGTGATGTCTCAGAAATTTTGCTTCCTACTAATGGCAAAAATAGTAGTGTCGATTTAGTGTTATTAATGATGCAGTTAGGTAAACGCAATATTAATAGTGTATGGGTTGAGAGTGGCGCACATTTTGCTGGCGCACTATTAGAGCTTGGTCTTGTTGATGAGCTTATCATTTATATTGCTCCGAAAATTTTAGGCAATGATGCTCGAGGTTTATTATCCATTTCACCACTGTCGTCATTATCTGAAGCTCCTGAATTTACAATAGATTCTCTTCAACAAATCGGCCCTGATATCCGCGTTTGTTTAAAACCTCGTTATTAATAGATGCAAATATGTGTGTCTATGGCGCTATTTGTAGTAAAATAGCGCCGTGTGTGTTATTCCCTGTCGTTACGACATTGTTATCAGCCAACTAACTACCTTGATTTATCAAGGATTTTTGGCTCCTTTGCTGTGTTATCATAAAACTGAGCGCAGTAAAGGAAAGAATGTGATAAAATCCGCGCCCCGCGGATAGGAGAAAAAGGTAACCTATGAACGTAATCAAAGGTGTTGTCGCGGCGCCAAACGCACGTGTAGCGATTGCAATTGCCCGTTTTAATAATTTTATTAATGATAGCTTGTTAGAAGGTGCCGTTGATGCACTTGAGCGTATCGGACAAGTTTCCTCAGAAAATATTACCGTCGTTTGGGTTCCTGGCGCTTATGAGTTGCCATTAACTGTAAAAGCATTAGCAGAAAGCGACAAATATGATGCAGTTATCGCGTTAGGCACTGTTATCCGTGGTGGAACCGCACATTTTGAATACGTTGCTGGCGAATGCAGCTCTGGCCTTTCTCATGTTGCAATGCAAAGTGAGATCCCTGTGACTTTTGGTGTATTAACCACTGAAAGCATTGAGCAGGCAATTGAACGAGCTGGTACTAAAGCGGGCAATAAAGGTGCTGAAGCTGCAATGACAGCACTTGAAATGATCAATGTACTTAAAGCCATTAAAGGCTAATCATCTGTTTTAACTAAAGGGGAATTTTGTGAAACCTGCTGCTCGTCGTCGTGCTCGTGAGTGTGCTGTACAAGCTATCTACTCATGGCAATTATCCGGAAATGACATCGCGGATGTGGAATTGGAGTTTTTATCCGAGCAGGATACCCAAGGTGTAGATATTGCTTATTTCCGTGAGCTTTTAGTGGGTGTTGCAATCAATGCAGCACGTTTAGATAAGGCGATGGAGCCTTATTTATCACGTCAACTGGAAGAGCTAGGCCAAGTTGAAAAAGCGATTTTACGTTTAGCTATGTTTGAACTCAGCTTCCGTGAAGATGTTCCTTATAAAGTAGCCATTAACGAAGCGATTGAATTGGCTAAGGTGTTTGGTGCTGATGACAGCCATAAATTTGTCAATGGCGTGTTAGATAAAGCTGCACCAACTGTACGTAAAAAATAACGTTCTTCACGTTTCCTCTATGGTAAATTAATAATCCAAGGCCGGTTACTCCGGCCTTTTATTTAATAAGCATTGCTTCATAGGAAATTGATAATGCCTTGTGGTGAATTCTCCCTCATTAAACAATATTTCACTTCTCAGCCAGTTAAACGCAAAGATGTGAGTACGGGAATTGGGGATGACTGTGCAATATTGACTGTACCTGAAAAGCAACAAGTGGCAATTAGTACTGATACCTTAGTCAGTGGAATACACTTCCTGCCAACCATTTCCCCTGAAGATTTAGCGTATAAAGCATTAGCGGTCAATATTAGTGACTTAGCCGCGGTGGGGGCAGATCCTGCTTGGGCTTCATTAGCTTTAACATTGCCAAAAGTCGATAATGATTGGCTTGAAGCCTTTAGTCGCTCTCTATTTGCATTAGCAGAGTATTATTCTATTCAATTGATTGGTGGGGATACAACCAAAGGGCCATTGAGCTTAACCATCACAATACAAGGTTTAGTTCCTCAAGGTATGGCACTATTACGCTCTGGGGCGAAAATTGGTGACTGGATCTATGTTACAGGCTTTTTAGGTGATAGCGCGGCAGGACTCGCGGTTTTACAAAATAGATTACAACCTAGTCAACCAGAAAGCCGAGACTATTTTATTACTAGGCATTTGCGTCCGCAGCCTCGTCTTTTACAGGGGCAAGCATTAAGATCTTTAGCAAGTGCAGCTATTGATATTTCTGATGGTCTTATTTCAGATCTAAACCATATTTTAACGGCAAGTGGTTGTGGTGCTCGTATTAACTTAGATGCGTTACCTTATTCTACAGCAATGAAATCACAGGTGAGTAAAGAGCAAGCTGAAATTTGGGCATTAAGTGGGGGCGAAGACTATGAACTATGCTTTACCGTGCCTGAAATAAATCGTGGGGCTTTAGATATTGCTTTAGCCCATACGGGAGCTGACTTTCATTGCATAGGGCAAATTATGCCAATTGCAGAAGGTATACGTTATTTACGTGAAGGTAAAGAAGTGCACCCTAATCTGAAAGGGTTTGATCACTTTGGTGATAATAAATAAATCATATCGCTATAAACAAAAGGCGCTTAATGAGCGCCTCTGAAATCAAAATAATGTTATTAATCATTTTAATGATAATTCAAGATTAGCTTTTCTTCACAAATTCAGATTTTAATTTCATTTGTCCAAAGCCATCAATTTTACAATCAATATTATGATCGCCTTCCACTAAACGTATCCCTTTAACTTTTGTACCAATTTTGAGTGGCGTTGAGCTACCTTTTACTTTTAGATCTTTAATGACTGTCACTGAATCCCCATCGGCTAATAAATTACCATGGGCATCTTTAACAATCAGCTCATCGCTATCAGTTGTTGGCTCAGCATCGTTCCATTCGTGGGCACATTCAGGGCAGACATACATTGCCCCATCTTCATAGGTATACTCTGAGTTGCATTTAGGACAAGAAGGTAATGACATAATAATACTCTCAAATTTTTTCAAAATGGGAAGTGATTAATCGTCACAAAGAGGATAACACTTGCCCGATAAACAAAAGGACACATTATCGTTTCAGCGTAAAAAGTCTAATATGATGACCCAAATGACCAAAAATAGTATTGCCACAGATAATGCGAAAGAATAAGAGTATAATAGATCTGATAGAGTTTTGCATCTTTCATGGATTATTGGATAAAAGATGAGAAAAAGTAGATTAAATATAGAAGGTAATACACAAAATAATAAGAAATAATATCATTTAAAAACATAAATTAACTTATTGATTTTATAATTATTTATTTTGTTTTCTTAGATAAAATAACTACTCTCTCTTTAAAAGAGAGTATCAGTAATAATAGTGTTAATCTTCTTGTTATTATTTTATAAAATTTATCCAAAGCACCGTAAAATCCCGTCCTTCAGGTCGGGGATATAAGGCGCGGTTTTTTAACTAACTAGGTGTTTCCTGTTGCTCAATGTACTGGCGGATAATGGATATTGGTGCGCCACCACAACTCCCCGCGAAATAACTTGGCGACCAAAGAACCCCCTTGTAGTAATCACGTTGGGCAATATCAGGACGATCACGTCGAAGTAATCGACTCGACACCCCTTTAAGGCTGTTAACCAGATTAGATATCGCCAGTTTTGGCGGGTAATTAATCAGTAAATGAACGTGATCCCGTTCCCCATCCATTTCAACCAGTTCAACATCAAAATCAGCACAAACACTGGCAAAGTAGCCTCGCAATTTTTCAATTGCATCCTGATCAAATATTTTTCGCC
>NZ_CAWQNB010000018.1:0-1717 GCF_963896135.1 Proteus sp. G2609
GATATATGCCGATGGCACTCTTGCTAATGCGCAACAAGTTCAATGGCTGTATCAACCCGGAGAGATAACGCCTACCGCGCGCTATCAACAGGGTAAACTGCACTATGTGGTCACCGACCACCAAGGAACTCCGCGAGAGATATTCAGTGAAGGCGGACAAGCCAGTTGGGCAGGACGGTTGAATACGTGGGGCCAAATGCAGTTTTGGCGTTACCGCGAGGGCAAGGCGGAGAATGACCCTAATTACACCGAATGTCCTTTTCGCTTTGCGGGGCAATATGAAGATGAAGAAAGTGGCTTGTATTATAATCGCTTTCGCTATTATGATAAGGAGACTGGGCAGTATCTTTCCCCAGACCCCATAGGGTTATTGGGTGGGCTGAATCCCTATGGGTATGTGCATTGTCCGACGGGGTGGGTTGATCCGTTTGGGTTGGCGTGTTGTCCACCACCAAAAATAAAAGCTACACAAATCGGATTAAGAAACCCTAAACAGATTGATGGTATGAAAAAAGATATGCTTGACGGCACTTTTGATTTTTCACTTCCCAAAAATCAAGTTGGTGGCTTTGTAGATTCCAATGGAATTTATTATATGGGGGAAGGGCATCATAGAATGGTTGCAGCTCAAGAAATATATAAAGAAACAGGCGATGCTAAATAGATTAATAAATTAATAGAAAATGGTTCATGGACAAGAACAAATTCACCACCAACTGATGCCAGAGCTATGCCATCCAGAAGTTTCTTTAGTAATTTAAGAAACAAATTAGGATTTTAAGAATGAGAAAAATAAATATATATTCAAATATGTTATGGAAGTCATTATCTTATATAAGAAATGTGCAAACACACTCTTGCTTTAGAAAAGCCTTTGATAAGTCTTGTTATATGGAGGCTGAGCTATTACATAATATTGTTATATCTCTTCCTGAAGAAGAAATGACTGAACATGATATATTTTTTTTAAATAGTCATGCGCGATTCTATTTGGAAAATGCTGACAAAAGAAAATGTACAAATTATTTTTCTCATGAAGATGATATAAAAAGGCTATTTAGTCTCGTTCCTGAGCACTTGAAAGAAAAACTTGAATGGAATGGCCCAGAATAATATTTTGAGTAATTAAATCTAGCCGGAAAGATCCCGAGAACTTCCGGCTGACTTATTTTTAAGGGTTGCTCAGTTGTGCTAGCTCAGTCTCCCCTTTAGTCGTTGGTATATTTCCGCATCAGCTCGCGCATGGTGTGTTTGATGGCACTGAGTTGCGCTTGCTGTTAGTATTGCAGCTTAATTGTTCGAATGCTTTCACTATCGGATATCAATACTAAACTCTCGTTTAAGATGAACGTATTAATGGACAAGAGATTGTTCATCAATGGAATGAAGCTGATAATACGCTGGCATTGACCCGTTTTGGTGAGCGGGAGTTGCATTATGCTTTTGGGGCGCTGGGGGAGTTAACTTCACTGCAAGTCAATCAGCATGCACCACTTCAATTCAGCTACAACGCAGTAGGACAAGAGTATTTACGCCGTAGTCACGCTGGATTTGTCAATTCCAGTCACTATACGGCCACCGGTTTACTGGCTCATCAACGAGCAGGGCGAGGCACCGAACAGTTTTTACAATCGATACAAGCCCATCCCCAACAACCGCCATTTTGTACGGATGTGCACCGCAGTTATCAATATGATCGCGCTTATAATGTGGTGGG
>NZ_CAWQNB010000019.1:0-96301 GCF_963896135.1 Proteus sp. G2609
ATTCAGACATCAGTCTGAACGCAGTAGGGATCCACGTCCTTTAGGGCGTGGAGGATGTCAAATGATGATGAGTGAAAGAGGCTAGGTGACTTAGCCTCTTTGTCACTTGACTTTATTTGTGGCGTTTTTCTATTTATTACTGCCTTCTGGTGAAAAAAAGTGGCAAAATAACATCAATGCAGAAAAGCACTCTTATTTTTAGCGCGTAAAGGTTATTTAATGGACGCTGTTGTTACTATCGATCTGGATCAGCTGAAATCTTGGCTGGATGAATTACAGATTGCTTTCTATGAATGTGACTCTTGTCAGGCGTTACATTTACCTCATCTTCAATATATCAATGGTATTTTCGATGCTAAAATTGATGTGCTTGATGATGTGCTTGTTTTTACCGCTATTGCTGAATTAAAACCATCAGCGATAGTGCCTGTTATGGCAAATCTTAGTCAAATTAATGCAAGTTCCCTATTTATTAAGACGTTCCTAGAAATTAGCGATGAAAACTTACCGAAATTAGTTTTGAGCCAATCTTTACCTATTGCTGTGGGACTATCATTTAATCAGTTCGAGCTGTTTTTACATAAGGCTGAAGAGCAGTCAGCAGAAGTGATCAGTGAGATCTTTAATAATGATTTTCTGTATGGCGAAAGACAAGAAAATGAAGAAGATGAAGATCTAGACATAACATCATCATCAACAGACTCTTCATATACTGTACATTAATTACTATCTATAACGGTCATAAAATCTTATGCAATGCGCACGCTCCAGTGCGGGTGATTGCCACTCTTGTGGGTGGCTTTCTCTTGCTTATTCCGAACAAATTAATCAAAAACAACATAATCTATTAGACTTATTGCCCAAAAACTATGCGTTTACTCAATTAGCGCCGGTAGAAAGCCAACAAGTTAAATTTCGTAATAAAGCGAAAATGGTGGTAAGTGGTAGTGTCGAAAAACCGATTTTAGGGTTACGTAAACCAGAGGGGGAAGGTGTTGATTTATGCCAATGCCCACTCTATCCCGCTTCTTTTGAACCGGTTTTCCCAATATTAAAAACCTTTATAGCCAAAGCAGGATTAGTGCCTTATAACGTGGAACGTCGTCGAGGCGAGCTAAAGTTTATTTTATTAACAGAAAGCCGCCACAATCACAGCATGATGCTACGTTTTGTGCTGCGCTCAGAAAAAAAACTGGCGCAACTTCGCCAAGCATTACCATGGTTACAGGCTCAATTACCCCAATTAGCCGTGATTTCGGTGAATATCCAACCTATCCATATGGCGATATTAGAAGGTGAGCAAGAAATTGTATTAACAGAGAAAACCTTTTTAGATGAATATTTTAATGAGATTCCGTTACATATTCGCCCGAAAGGTTTTTTTCAAACCAATCCCGATGTTGCCGCGTCACTGTATGCAACGGCAGGGCATTGGGTCAAAGAGTTGCAGATAAACCGGTTATGGGATCTCTTTTGTGGCTCAGGGGGATTTGGCTTACATTGCGCACAAAAAAACACGGAATTAACAGGCATTGAGATTAGCCCTGAAGCGATTGAATGTGCACGTTTATCCGCCAATGAATTAGGGTTAGAGCATGTAGAGTTTCAAGCGCTGGACTCTACTGGTTTTGCTTTAGCAAAAGAGTCTGTTCCTGAATTAGTACTGGTTAATCCGCCACGACGAGGTATTGGCGAAACGTTATGCGACTATTTAAATAGTATGAAGCCTCGTTTTATCCTCTATTCCAGTTGTAATGCTCAAACGATGGCAAAAGATATACAACAACTTTCTCATTATCGTATCGATAGAGTGCAACTGTTTGATATGTTCCCTCATACTGCTCATTATGAAGTGTTGACGCTCTTGGTTTTACAACAAAGTTAAACGCTAATTTAATCGCAATAACATGTTATTGTCGTTAACGCTTGATAATTTTAACTGCACAACTTAATAACCCCCAAAGCGATTGTTCAACTTTGGGGGTTAATTTTAAAGCAAAAAACGTGGTGTAATGATTTAAGTTGCACTAATCACGATGTTCAAAAGCTAAGGCTTTCTTCTCAATTAATCTCATTAACAGTGTCAGTATTCCATTGATAGCTAAATAAATAATGCCAGCAGCAACAAATACCATCACATCATAATTTTGCCCAAAGACTTGTCGGCTATAGCCGGTTAGCTCAAGTAAAGTGATAGTGCTAGCAAGAGAAGTACTCTTGAAAATCAGCACCACTTCATTGGAATAAGAAGAAAGGGCGCGTTTGAAAGCATAAGGTAAGATGACATTCGCTGTTTGTAATGGCGACATACCTAAAGCTTGGCAGGATTGCCATTGTCCAGCAGGTATCGCCCTTACTGCACCGTGGAAAAGGAGTGTTGAATAAGCCGCACTATTTAATGCTAATGTCACCATGGCGCAAAACCAAGGCGTGGATAATAATTCCCACAACAGAGGATATTCTTTTAATGAGGGGAATTGTCCGGGTCCATAATAGATTAAGAAAAATTGTACTAACAAAGGTGTGCCAGTAAACAATGTAATATAGACTTTTACGATAGGTGAAATAACAGGGACTTTTAATGCCAAAATAAAAGTCATTAATACCGATAACGTAAAGGCGACTAGGAGCGCAACAAAAGTCAGTGATAAACTGGTCGGTAAGCCTGGTAAAATATCAACAATATAATCCCACATTATGAGGCACTCCGTTCAAATCGGGTCGTTCTCATCTCTAACCATTTCAGAATATATTGGCTGACTAATGTAATGGCTAAATAGATAAGTGCCACAATGCTATACCAAGTAAAAGGCTCTTGAGTACGATTGGCAATACTCTGGGTTTGTAGCATTAAATCATTAACGCTAATTAATGAGACTAAAGCGGTATCTTTTAAGAGCACTAACCACTGATTACCGAGTCCGGGTAACGCGTGACGCCACATTTGAGGCATGATAAAGCGGAAAAAAATGGTGATTTTTCCCATACCCAATGCCTGTCCTGCTTCCCACTGTCCGGTTGGCACGGCTTTTAATGCACCACGTAAAGTTTGTGAAGCGTAAGACGCATACAGAAGTGAAAGGGCGATAACACCACAATAGAAAGGTAAAGATTCAGTATCACCAAAGTCAAATTGTAAGGTGAAAGGACCTAATTCAATACCATCCATGAGCATCATGACACCTTGTAAGGTGCCATAATAGACAAAAAGAACCACCAGCATTTCTGGCAGTCCTCTAATTAGTGTTACCCAGCAAGTTCCTAGAAAAGCAAAGGCTTTCCACTTTGCGGATTCCCACGCAGTAAACAGCATGGCTAGAACTAATCCGATAATAAGAGCAGAAATAGCAAGTGTGACCGTAGTCACGGTCGCACCTGCTAGCGTTGTTATTTCATTCATTTATTAAGCTATTGTTGTTATTAACTATAATTATTCAAACCATTTTTTATAAATGACATCATAGGTGCCATCGGCTTTTACTTCAGATAATGCTTTGTTTAATTTATCTTGTAAATCAGCATTACCTTTTCTTACTGCAATAGCAAGGCCTGTACCAAAATAGTTAGGATCAGTGACCTTATCACCAACAATACCTAATTCAGGATTCTTTTTCAGCCATTCATTAACCACAGCGGTATCACCAAAGATAGCCTCGATACGACCATTTTTTAGGTCTAACACGGCATTTTGGTAACTGTCATAAGGCACCGTTTTCATCTCTTTATGTTGTTCATTGATGAATTTCTGATGGGTTGTCCCATTTTGGACACCAATTTGCTTGCCTTTTAAACTTGCAACATCGGAAATTTTACCTGTAACGGTGATAAAGACCGCTGAGTTGTCATAGTAAGAATCAGTAAAATCTACCTGTTTTTGACGCTCAGGCGTAATATCAATCCCCGCCATTAATGCGTCAAAACGACGGAATTTTAAGCTAGGAATTAAGCTATCAAATGATTGATTGGTAAAAGTACATTCAGCATTAATTTTTTCACACATGGCATTTGCTAAATCTACATCAAAACCAACGATTTGATTGTTTGCATCAATCATTTCAAATGGAGGATAAGTTGCCTCAGTAGCAAAACGAATAGTCTCTTTATCAGCCGCTGTTGCAGAAAGTGTAATACTGGTCAGAAGTGCTGCAAATAATATTTTTTTCATTGTCAGATCCCGATTTAGTGTGACAAGTAATTAGCAAAAGCTTCCGTTTGAGGGGCAGTGAAATGATGATTATCACCTTGCTCTATAATACGGCCGTTTTCCATATATACAACTTTGCTTGCGGCTTTGCGCGCAATTTCAACTTCATGGGTCACAATAACTTGTGTGATCCCTGTTTCAGAAAGCTCTTTTATGATATCAACAACTTGAGCCGTAATTTCTGGATCAAGTGCTGCCGTTGGTTCATCAAATAACAGTACCTGAGGCTCCATCATTAATGCTCTTGCAATGGCAACACGTTGCTGTTGTCCACCGGATAAATGCAGTGGAAAACGTTGTGCATAATCACTTAAACGTAAACGGTCAAGTAATTTCATCGCTTTTTCTTTAGCTTGCGGTTTTGCCAAGCCTAAAACACGACAAGGTGCTTCAATTAAATTATCAAGAACCGTTAAGTGTGGCCATAAATTATATTGCTGAAAAACCATGCCAACATTTTGGCGTAATGTACGAATCGCTTTCGCATTCGGTTGCTGGCCAAAATCAAAATGTAGACCAGCAATGTCTAATTCACCAGAACGAGGCATTTCTAATAAGTTTAGAACCCGCATTAGAGAGCTCTTACCCGCACCACTTGGTCCTAACAGAACCATTGTTTCACCAGCAGAACATTCTAGATTAATATCATAGAGTGCTTGGTGCGAACCGTAGAAACAATTTATATTTTTTAATTGAATACTCATGCGTTTTTTTTGAATAGTCATTAACTGTTTCAAATGATAAAACGATGAGAATAATTATGCAACTAATAGTGCATAAAAAATTGCTTTTTTTACTTAAAAATGGATATTAGGACGATTGTTCGGGCTTTTTAGGTGAATTTTTATCCAATCTATAGGCGCAAGTTGAGATGGTTTGAGCCATACCTTTAAAAATAAATAAATGGGCTGGCATCATGGCAAACCAATAGAGTAAACCACTAAAACCAGCAGGATGCCACCAAGCACGGACATCTAATGAGCGTAGGTTACCACTATCGTGAATAGTAAAAGAGAGGCGTCCCAAACCGGGGGCTTTCATACCGAAGAGTAAAGTCAGTTGTTTTTCAGGCTCTAACTTTATTACCCGCCAACCATCAATCATATCACCTAGCGCTAGCGTTTCACGCTGAGGGCGCCCATAAGTGACTTTGTTGCCAACAAGATCATCTAATAAAGCACGCGTTTTCCATAATGCATTACCATAAAAATAACCTTGTTCACCACCAATTTGCTGAACGACATGCCAAAGTGCCGCCGCACTTGCTGGTGTTGACACTGTACATCCGGCATTTTTGGGATAATAGCCATAGCCGGGTTTCCAACGGTTACGTACTTCAGGAGAGTAACCCCAATCTTGATCATCTAAAGCCGCTTCTTCATCTGCGAGTGTTTCTCTGACTGCGTCATCAAAAGAAATTAACTTTTGTGGGATCAGTTTGCGTAAAGAGGCATCTTTAGCGGGAAGATCGTATTTAAGCCCTTGGATAAGCTCCTTGGCGATTGAAGTGGGTACTGAAGTTATTAGGCTAATAAACCCAGCAGAAATAATACTGGCGGGGATAGGCAAAGGGATCAGTAATCGTTTTTTGCCGGAGATGTTAATAAAGCGCTCAAAAAGTGTTTGATAGCTAATATATTCAGGGCCACCGGCATCAAAAATGCGGTGTTGATGGGTTGGGTGATGAATAATTTCTGTTAAATAGTAAATTAAATTTTTTAACGCAATAGGGGATGATTTTGAACGCACCCAACGTGGCGGGGTTAATATCGGTAAGTTATATACCATATCTCGCATGATCTCAAAAGCGGCCGAGCCGGGGCCGACAATCATAGAGGTGCGGATTTCCGTCACAGGAATAGAGCTGGTTCTAAGCACTTCTCCCGTGAGCTTGCGGGCAACAAGATGGGGAGAGTAGGGTTGATCTTTATGTTGGAGCGCACTTAAAAAAATAATTTGTTTAACGTCACTCTCTTCTAAAGCATCGACGACGTTCAATGCCGCTTGGCGCTCTTGTTCGATAAGGTTATGGGCATCTCCCATACTGTGCACAAGGTAATACACAATATCCGTATTACGGATGACATCTCGTAATGTTTTGGGATCGTGTAAATCAACAAATACACAGCGTGTATTTTGCCACCCTTGCGACATCATCCAATCGACTCTACGAGCTCCGGCGGTGACTTGATGGCCTTGTGCTATTAAGGCAGGAATAAGATTTTGTCCAATATGTCCACTGGCACCTAATACCAATACACGCTGTTGATTCATCGTTAACCCACTGTAAGAAAAGACGTAATAATACTATTGTTACAAAATTTTCTATGAAGTAAAGAACGCCATTAAGATTGGTGTGACCAAACTTAATACGAAACCATGCACAATTGCAGCAGGAACTATGGCAACCCCTCCGCTGCGTTGTAATACAGGTAGCGTAAAGTCCATAGAAGTTGAACCACAAATACCTAATGCCGTATTTCTATAACGATTAACAATAATGGGAATTAGCATGATGGCGGCTAATTCACGCATTAAGTCATTAAAGAAAGCGGTACTACCAATTACCGGGCCAAACGCATCGGTTAATACGATCCCCGATAAAGAATACCAACCATAACCAGAGGCTATCGCTAATCCCATTTTTGTGGGTAATCCGAGTAAATAAGCCGCTAATGCACCACCTGCAAGGGCACTTATTGCCATCACTATTGCAATGGTAGTACCGCGACGATTAATTAAGATCTGCTTTGGACTCATGCCACTATTACGTAATTGTAGACCAACAAGCCATAATAAAAAGATAAGTGCGCCTTGACTGGCTTGAGATGCATAACCAAAAATTGACCATCCGGTTAAACCGACAAAAAAACCTACTACCACTACACCACAAAGTTGTAGTGATTCGAGTACCATTTTGATACGTGAAGGGGGCTTAGCTTGTTTATGTGCAGGGACATGCCAGGGATCTTTTTTATCCAGCAACCATAAAAACAGCAGATTGGCACCAAAAGTACAGATAAAGAAGACACTGGCATAGGCAAGGATAGAAAATAAATTTTCACCAATATTATCTAACATGGCTAAGCTAACCCCCATTAAAAAGAGGATCACATAGACCATTGCACTAAGTAAACGGTTAGCCAATTGAAGCAAAGGGCGATTGTTTAACTTAATCAAATACCCTATAAACAGGGGCAATAGGATAATCAATAACCCTGATAGCATTTCTATTCCTTACTGAGTGTTGTCAAAATTATAAAATAAACTAATAACGCGAATTGTATTATAACATTTGCTAATAGTTATGTGGATATAGAAACCGCGATAAGTTGAAAATTTTTATTACAGAAGAAGAGCCTAGCACGATCTGATTAATATAGCCTTAATTGTTTGAAAAATGAGCTAATTAGTTATGTGTCGAATAGTTGAGTAAATTTTATTACGCTTATGAGGAACTGTGTTTTAATAAAAATAAGTCATTAAGTAAAATTATTATCAGAAAGCGTATAAAGTTGATAGAGATGCAATAGATGAACCATAACAACTGAGTTGCGACCTGAGAGGGAATTTATGTATTTAGAAAGAGTGGAAATAGCAGGATTTCGGGGGCTTAATCGCCTTTCTCTCCCCCTTGATATGAATACGGTTTTGGTTGGCGAAAATGCATGGGGTAAAACTTCATTACTTGATGCGTTAACCTTGAGTTTGGGGATCGAAACTTATCAATATGCTTTTACAGCAGAAGATTTTCATCGTTTACCTAATGAGCCAGAAAACAGTAAAAAAAACCTACAAATTATTCTGACTTTTACCGAATCACGTCCAGGTCGTCATCGCTCGTATCGTTTTCGTAAATTAGCACCCGTATGGATAGCTAATGGGGACGCTCGTAAGCATATTTATTACCGTATTAGTGCAGAATTAGATGAGCAGCAAAATGTCAAAACCTTTCGTTATTTTCTGGATAAAGAAGGTAAACAGATCCGTTTAGCGAATGGACAGACCAAAGCGATTATTGCTGAAATTGTGCGCCTTTATCCAGTATTGCGCTTACAGGATGCGCGTTTTATACCTAATTTAACAACAGAAGTTATTGACTCTCATAATGAGCCTCATCGTGAAGCATTTAATAATAAGATGAGTGAATTAACGAAAGCATTAATTAATAACCCAGACAATTTATCAGATGAAGATTTACGTGAAGGGTTAGATGCAATGCAACAGTTATTAGGACACTATTTTGCTGATCACGGTGCGCTACTGTTTAAATCTCATTTGAAACATCGCAAAGTCAGTGAGCCACATATTCGAGGATGGCATGCACTAGAAAATATTAATAAGATTTTAGCGAAACCTAATCAGCGCAATATCCGCTTAATTATTTTAGGTATGTTCTCTTCTATTCTACAGTCACGAGGCAGTGTCGAACTTGATCCTTATGCAAGACCGATAGTGATTGTAGAAAACCCTGAAACTCGCTTACACCCTATTATGCTTTCTGTGGCATGGGGATTATTAAATCTCTTTTCTTTGCAACGCATTACGACAACCAATTCAGGGGAGTTACTCTCCTTAGCACCACTACAAAGTGTTTGTCGATTAGTACGTGATACAGATAAAGTTGCCGCTTATCGACTTGGCGACAAACAACTTCATGCAGAAGAAGAGCGTCGTATCTCTTTTCATATTCGTTATAACCGACCTTCTGCACTCTTTGCTCGTTGTTGGTTATTGGTCGAAGGGGAAACGGAAATCTGGCTAATGAACGAATTAGCCAGACAATGTAACTACTTCTTTGAATCTGAAGGGATCAAAGTCATTGAGTTTGCGCAGTGCGGACTTAAGCCACTGTTAAAGTATGCTACCTATATGGGTATAGAATGGCATACGTTGGTTGATGGCGATGAGGCGGGTAAAAAATACGCCGCCACCGTTAAAGAATTTGCCGCAAAAAGAAATGATGCGGAGCGTGACCGATTAACACGGTTGCCAGCATTAGATATGGAACACTATTTATATAAAGAAGGTTTTCGCAATGTCTATCATGAGGTTGCGGGTGTTCCTGATAATGAAAAATGGCCAGTAAGACGTGTGATCATAAAAGCGATACAACGTTCATCAAAGCCTGATCTTGCCTTAACGGTTGCTAATAATGCTGCACAACGAGGTATTGATGCTATTCCTACTTTATTAAAGGTGATGTTTTCTCGGGTAGCATGGCTTGCGAGAGGAAAAGCCAATTAAGTCATTTTTCTATGCTTCTATTTATAGGGGCATAGATATCTTATTGTGTTTTTATTATCGAAAAAGTTAAGGGTGATTTTAGGTTATTACCAACAGGACTTTATTTTTTATTTCACTCTTATTGTATAAGAAGGATATTTCATGGCTTTTTTCCTAACTAAAAAGCAAGGGAAGATTATAGCTGCTATTTTGATTTTTATTGCCATAGGCTTATTTTTTTTCTGGCCGAAAGAGCATTTACCTAGTTATCAAACACAAAAAATTACTCGTGGGGAGCTTTCCAAAGAAGTAACAGCAACAGGCAAATTAGATGCGGTACGTAAAGTCGATGTTGGTGCGCAGGTGAGTGGTCAGCTACAAACTTTATATGTAAAAGAAGGGGATGTAGTAAAAAAAGGCGATCTGCTGGCGATTATTGATCCGAAAAAAGCACAAAATGAGGTCGCGGAATCTCAAGAAACTAATAATGAACTGACGGCTAATTTACAGCAAGCTAAAGCCGAATTACGTTTGGCGCAATTGACTTATCAACGTCAATTAAAGCTGATTGGCACACATGTTATAGCCCAAGAAGAGCTTGATCGCACTAAAACAGACGTTGAAGTCAAAAAAGCGCGAGTGGCGACTTATGAAGCACAAATTAGAAAAAATCAGGCAACACTGGATACCGCAAGAACTAATTTGCAATATACCCGTATTACTGCGCCGATGGATGGTGTGGTCACTTTTATCAAAACCCTTGAAGGGCAGACAGTCATTGCAGCTCAAGAAGCACCAACCATATTAACATTAGCTGATTTAGATACCATGTTAGTAAAAGCCGAAGTTTCTGAGGCGGATGTTATCTATTTAAAACCCGATCTTAAAGCCTCTTTTACTGTGTTAGGAGCACCAGACAAAGCCTTCAATGGTAAGTTAAAAGATATTTTACCTACACCTGAAAAAATCAATGATGCGATTTTTTACTATGCACGTTTTGAAGTCCCCAATGAACAACATTTGTTGCGTTTACAAATGACAGCACAAGTTAAAATTCTCCTTGAGCATAAAAAAGATATTCTCTTAGTGCCATTGTCAGCATTAGGGGAAAATGTAGGCATAAATGAATATCAAGTAGAGGTTCTCGTCAATGGGCAGCCTGAAAAACGCGTAGTTAAAATCGGTATTCGTACAGATGTTTATGCAGAAGTCATTAGTGGATTAAATGAAAATGATGACGTGATCCTCGGTGAGATTGCAGGAGAGTCATAATGTCTGCATTACTAGAGCTCAACAACGTAAGCCGTTTATATACCAATGGTGAAGAAGACACGGTGGTACTAGATCAGATTTCACTGACGATTAATGCTGGGGAAATGGTCGCGATTATTGGTGCATCAGGCTCTGGGAAATCAACGCTAATGAACATATTAGGTTGCCTAGATAAGCCAAGCAGCGGTGAATATAAAGTGGCTGGGCAATGTGTGGCAGATATGGAAAGTGACCAACTGGCTGCGCTACGTCGTGAACATTTTGGCTTTATTTTTCAACGCTACCATTTGATGGCGCATTTAACTGCTGAGCAAAATGTGGAGATCCCCGCCATATATGCAGGTAAAAGTACAGAGCAAAGAAAAGAGCGCGCCCGTGCGCTATTAACTCGCCTTGGTTTAGCAGAGCGTATTCACTATCGACCAAGTCAGCTTTCCGGAGGTCAACAGCAAAGAGTCAGTATTGCCCGTGCATTAATGAATGGCGGAGAAGTGATCCTCGCCGATGAGCCAACAGGGGCATTAGATAGCCAATCGGGTAAAGAGGTAATGGCTATCTTAAAGCAATTAAATCAACAAGGGCATACGGTGATTATTGTCACTCACGATCCATTAATTGCCCAACAAGCCGATCGTATTATTGAAATTAAAGATGGTCAAATTATTAGCGATAATAATAATCACCATTCTGTACCAGTGAAAAAGGCACCACCTGCGATCCAAACCGCCTCTTATTTTCATCAAGTCATTGGGCGTTTTACGCAGGCATTAAACATGGCTTGGCGAGCAATGGTGGTGAATAAAATTCGTACCTTGCTGACAATGTTGGGGATCATTATTGGCATTGCCTCTGTTGTCACCATTATTGTTATTGGTGATGCTGCCAAAGATAGGGTCTTAGCAGATATAAAAGCGATTGGCGCCAATACCATTGATATCTATCCGGGTAAGGAGCTTGGTAGTGATTCACCAGAAGATAAACAATCCTTAACCATTCAAGATGTTGATGCGTTAAAACAGCAATCTTATATACAATCAGTGACACCACAGATTTACTTTAGCTCTCGATTACGTCGTGGTAATCAAGATGCGCCGGCAACAGTTTCTGGTGTTAACGAGGATTATTTTTCAGTGTATGCGTTGAAATTTGCACAGGGGAGCACTTTTACGCCTGATATGATCCATCGCCAAGCGCAAGTAGTCGTTATTGATGAAAATACTCGTCATCGTTTTTTCCCGAATAAACAAGCGGTGATTGGCGAGCAAATTATTATCCGTAATATTCCTTCTACTATCATAGGGGTGGTTGCAGAGCAAAAATCCACTTTTGGTGATAATAAGTCATTACGTGTCTGGGTGCCTTACAGTACGCTAAGTAGTCGAATTTATAACCGTAGTTATTTAGATAACATCACGGTAAAAGTAAAAGAGGGCTATGATGCGAGTGTTGCTGAGCAACAAATTCTCCGCTTATTAACGATCCGGCATGGTAAAAAAGATATTTTTACTTATAACATTGATAGTTTTATTAAAGCGGCTGAAAAAACCACGCAAACTATGCAACTGTTTTTAACCTTGGTGGCGGTTATTTCGCTGGTGGTAGGCGGCATCGGCGTGATGAATATCATGTTGGTTTCTGTTACAGAAAGAACCCGAGAAATTGGTATTCGTATGGCGGTAGGTGCACGAGCCAGCGATGTTATGCAACAATTTTTAATTGAGTCAGTACTGGTGTGTTTGGTGGGAGGATTATTAGGTATTAGCCTTTCATTTGCGATTGCTATGTTTGCCAGCATGATGCTACCCAATTGGCATTTTGTTTTCCAGCCCACGGCACTGATAAGCGCTTTTGCTTGCTCTACAGCAATTGGGGTTATTTTTGGTTTTTTACCGGCGAGAAATGCGGCCAAAATGAACCCTATTGATGCCTTAGCGAGAGAGTAAAATAGCGGTAGTCTATAAAAGATCAAAAGCCCTATCTTTCAAAAGATAAGGGCTTTTATTGGTATGATAATGTGAGCGTCATTTTCTGTTTAAAGTGTGAAAATGGACGAAATAAGGGGCGAGAGCGGATAAAATATTATCCACATTATACTTACTTAACCATTATTCGATAATAGGAATGATAAGATCAGCATGATCCCCTTTAGGTCCTTTTATTGTGCTATAATTAACTTTCTGACCCGCTTTCAGTGTGCGGTAGCCTTCCATTCTTATTGATGAATAATGGGCAAAAATATCTTCGCCACCTGCGGCAGGGGTAATGAAACCAAAACCCTTAGCGTTGTTAAACCACTTAACTGTACCTGTCTCCATACTTAGCTTCTCTCATATACTTGTCTTTATTTACTTAACATTACTTTCAGTATATTTACTGAGCTGTTCATAAAACATACTCTAATTAATTGTTTCAATCGTCAAGGGGGAGATGAGCAAGAAAATGTTCCGAGTAGGTGAAACTTTGATGTAGCTAACGCTTTGTTATTTATTTTGGTAGAAAAAGAGTTAATAAAAAACCGTTGATAGGCAGACTTTCCTATGAGATGGTAAACTGAATGTCATAGTGAGTCGTGACGTTTAACAAACCAATGAGTAACACATAACAATGGGTCAGTTTGATTTTTTAACAGAAACTACACTAGGGGAGAAGGTCTCTCAGTTAAATGAGCCACCTGCGATGTATAAGGTGATCTTGAATAATGATGATTACACCCCCATGGATTTTGTTGTAGAAGTATTAACAATGTATTTTTTTCTTAACGAAGAAAAAGCCACACAAATTATGTTGGACGTTCATCATAAAGGGAAGGGAGTGTGTGGTGTCTATAGTGCGGATATCGCTGAAACTAAAGTTGCACAAGTGAATCAATACGCCAGAGAAAATGGCCATCCACTTTTGTGTACACTGGAAAAAGCGTAGTCCGGTGAGTCTTTTAAGGAGGAGGTGCTTATGCTTAATCACGAATTAGAGCTTAGTCTTAACATTGCATTCGCGAAAGCCCGTGATAACAGACACGAATTTATGACTGTAGAGCACCTGTTGCTGGCGCTATTAAGTAACAAATCGGCGCGTGAAGCATTGGAAGCTTGTAAAGTCGATTTAGCAGTCTTACGCGAAGAGCTTGAAATCTTTATTCGTAAAACGACACCTATTTTACCCGAGCATGTCGATAGAGAAACACAGCCAACCTTGAGTTTCCAACGTGTATTACAACGTGCTGTGTTCCATGTGCAATCTTCAGGTAAAAATGAAGTTTCCGGTGCCAATGTGCTAGTGGCGATTTTTAGTGAGCAAGAGTCTCACGCCGCTTATCTACTACGTAAACATGATGTTAGCCGTCTTGATGTGGTTAATTTTATCTCTCATGGCATTTTAAAAGATGATCAACAAAACAGTGATGATCAGTCTGATATGGGCGATATAAATGCACAATCTCAACAAGAGATGCCACAAGGCGATGATCGCATGGATAATTTTACCACTAACTTAAACCAGTTGGCGCGTCAGGGTAAAATTGATCCACTTATCGGCCGTCAAGCGGAATTAGAAAGAACGATACAAGTCTTATGTCGTCGACGTAAAAATAACCCATTACTGGTCGGTGAATCGGGTGTCGGTAAAACGGCAATTGCAGAAGGGCTCGCATGGCGTATTGAACAAAATGATGTGCCTGATGTGATGAAAGGCTGTACGCTCTATTCTCTTGATATTGGATCTTTATTAGCAGGAACCAAATATCGTGGTGATTTCGAAAAACGCTTTAAAGCGTTATTGAAAACACTTGAAAAAGATGAAAAAAGTATCTTATTTATCGATGAAATTCATACCATCATTGGTGCTGGTGCCGCCTCTGGTGGACAAGTTGATGCCGCTAACTTAATTAAACCACTATTATCAAGTGGTCGTATTCGTGTGATTGGTTCAACCACTTATCAAGAATTTAGTCAGATCTTTGAAAAAGATCGCGCCTTGGCTCGTCGTTTCCAAAAAATTGATGTAATTGAGCCTTCGGCAGATGAAACCGTATTGATTATTAAGGGATTGCGTCAGAAGTATGAAGTACATCACGATGTGCGTTATACCAATAAGGCCATTCAGGCAGCTGTTGATTTATCGGTTAAATACATTACTGATAGACACCTTCCTGATAAAGCCATTGATGTTATTGATGAAGCCGGTGCGAAAACCCGTTTAATTGCACCAAGTAAACGTAAAAAGACGATTAATGTCTCTGATATTGAATCGGTAGTAGCAAAAATTGCCCGTATTCCAGAAAAAACGGTTTCTAGCAGTGATAAGTCAATGCTAAAAAATCTGGATAACCAATTAAAAATGTTGGTGTTCGGTCAAGATCAAGCTATTCATGCCTTGGCTGAATCTATCAAAATGAGCCGAGCAGGTTTAGGGCAAGAGAATAAGCCGGTTGGCTCTTTCTTATTCGCCGGACCAACTGGGGTGGGTAAAACAGAAGTAACGGTCCAGTTGGCGAAAGCGCTTAATATTAAGCTACTGCGCTTTGATATGTCTGAATATATGGAACGACATACGGTAAGCCGTTTAATTGGGGCACCTCCTGGTTATGTTGGTTTTGATCAAGGTGGATTACTCACAGATGCGGTGATTAAAAACCCTTATTCTGTAGTGTTACTTGATGAGATTGAAAAAGCACATCCCGATGTGTTTAACATTCTGCTACAAGTGATGGATAACGGAACACTTACTGATAATAATGGCCGTAAAGCTGATTTTCGTAATGTGATTTTGGTGATGACAACCAATGCGGGTGTTCATGAAACGCAACGTAAATCGATAGGGTTTACTGAACAAGATCATAGCACTGATGCCATGGTTGAAATCAAAAAAGCGTTTTCCCCAGAGTTTCGTAACCGTTTGGATGGCATTATTTGGTTTAATGCGCTATCAGCCGATATTATTGCTATGGTGGTTGATAAATTTATTGTCGAGTTACAAGCTCAATTGGATGATAAAGGGGTATCGCTAGAGGTAAGTCAAGAAGCTCGCCAATGGCTAAGTGATAAAGGTTACGATAAAGCAATGGGAGCAAGACCTATGGCGCGCGTAATTCAAGAAAATCTGAAAAAACCATTAGCCAATGAAATTCTGTTTGGCTCGTTAGTTAATGGCGGATCGGTTTCTGTGACCTTAAATGACCAAGAAAATAAATTACAGTACCAATTTACTAGCCAAGAAAAATTGGCTAAAAAAGAAGATACCGTTATTTAATAATAGCGGTTTATCTTAGGCTAAAAAGCAGACACCACAGGTCAGCATCAATTCATGCTTTGCCTGTGGTGTTTTTTTTCACCCGAAATGATGATATTGCGGGAGAGAATGGATTGGGATCAACGGCTACGGAAGATGATACGGCCTTTGCTCAGGTCATATGGGGTCAGCTCAACGGTAACCTTGTCGCCTGTCAGGATACGAATATAGTTTTTACGCATTTTTCCTGAAATATGAGCGGTAACGACGTGTCCGTTTTCTAATTCTACACGGAACATCGTGTTTGGCAGAGTATCCAGTACAGTGCCTTGCATTTCAATGTTGTCTTCTTTGGCCATCTAATCCTCTAAGTTTTAATAACCATATTTTTTAAACGGCAAGATAATGCCGAAAATATTGTCCTATGTAAAGGAATGTTATTGGTTAACAAAGATGTTTGCTTTGCTAACAAGTTAATATTCCTTACCGTTACTTGTGTTTTAGTTGCTGAAAAACAAGGTTAATAACACAAGTCATAATTCTTTATTGTGCGGTATTTATTGCAATAAAATAACAACATCCAAACCACACTTTGGATGTGCAAGATGAATTTTTGTATAGACCACAGCAGTGAAATTCTATTTAAAATCTGATGGGCTTTACAAAAACGAGTGGTGATTATAATTCCAACGATTGCTGATACCAACACTTTTTATCAATAATCACCTTTTTCCAACGAGATAGCGCCTCTAAATAGCGATCTCTGGCAATTTCTATCGCACCTAATGCTGCCGTATGAGAGTTTAACACTTGGCAATCAAATAGTTGACCCCCATAACGCAGAAAATGGTTATAAAAAGCAACAAAGGCACATTTAGAAGCATTATTTCGACGACTAAACATTGATTCACCGCAGAAAACGGCACCAACGTTAACCCCATATAAACCACCGACCAATTCGTCGCCCTCCCAAACTTCTACAGAATGGGCTTCTCCTTGTTGGTGCAATGCCCGATAGCCGGTTTTTATATCAGGGCCTATCCAAGTTCCCTCATTACGTACACTACAGGCCTCAATGACATCAGAGAATGCCTGATTTAAGGTGATGGTATAAGGCGCTTGGCGTAAAAACTTACGTAACGTACGACCAATATGCAATGTTCCTGCGGGTAAGACAGCTCGGGGATCGGGTGACCACCATAACGGCGTTTCATGGGGTGTATACCAAGGGAAAATTCCCGTTTGATAAGCCTCTTTCAAACGAGCAGGGGAAATATCGCCGCCAATTGCCAATAACCCACTTGGCTCTTTTAAAGCCAAATGGGGGGCAGGAAAAGTCACATCGTGTTCATCTAATTGAAACAACGGCATATTACGCCTCATCATGTGGCATTAACAATGCTTGTCTTTGATGAAATTTAGCATACTGACCTTGCTGTTGTAATAACTGACGATGCGTGCCGGTTTCGACAATATGACCGCCATCCATCACACAAATTTTATCCATTTTATCTAGCCCAGAAAGTCGGTGGGTGATCATTAATACCGCTTTTCCTTGGCAATGTTGCTGTAATAGCGCGAGGATCTGTTGCTCTGTATCTGCATCAAGACCTTCTGTTGGCTCATCAAGTAAAATTAGTGGTGCATTATGGAGTATGGCTCTTGCCAGCCCTAAACGTCGTTGTTCGCCTCCAGAAAGCTGTCTTCCACCATCACCCATCCATGCATTTAAACCTTCATCATTTTCGACCAGTTGTTCAAGACCAACTTGGCGTAGAACATGAGTAAGCTCTTCATCTGTCGCATCTTCTTTTGCCATAATTAAGTTCTCTCTTAAAGTATGGCTAAAAACATGCACACGTTGAGGTACAACAGACATCATTGAACGTAATGTCGCTTCATCATAATCAGCAAGAGATAAATGATTTAATGTGATCACGCCCTGAGAGGGATCGAATGCGCGATTGACTAATTGTAAGAGTGTTGATTTACCACAACCCGTTTTACCGAGTAATGCCACATGTTGTCCTGCTTCAATGGTGAGATCAACATGATTGATCACAGGCATGGGTTGATTAGGATAGGTAAAGCAGACATCCCGTAGTGTTAATGAGGCGCTCGGTTTTATCTCTCCCCCTTGGGCTGGGAAGGTGACATCGGGTTGTTGCTCAATTAAATGCGTAATACGCGTAGCCGATGTCATGACTTGCCCTAAATGTTGAAATGCGACAGTCACCGGGCCGAGCGATTCAAATGCCGCTAATGCACAGAAAGTAAAGAGAGCGATGAGTGCTTCTGGCATAAAGTGGGCATCAATACCATCGGCAGCTAACCATAAAATCAGTGTGGCGGTTAATCCCGAGGCCAAAATCATTAGCGATTGAGATAAACCAGTTAAGTTAGCTTGTTGTGCTTGACGGCGCAGCCAGCGTGCTTCAAGTTGCGCTAAATTTTGTCTAAAGCGGGGAAGGGCGCCAAAAATTGTTAATTCAGCTTGCCCTTGTAACATACTGGTGAGTACGGTGCGATATTGCCCTCTTAGATCTGTGAGATCACGACCAATGGGCTTTCCGGCATAATAAAATACAAAAGGTAATACCACCAGCAGGGTGAGCATAATACCACCTAGCGTATTTGCTAAGCGAGCATCAATAAGCCCAAGCCCAAACATAATGGTCATGATAACCACAAAGGCGGCAATTATCGGTGAGATCACCCGAATATAAAGGTGATCTAAGGTTTCAACATCAGCCACTAAACGGTTAAGTAATTCACCTTGACGAAAACGGGCGATCCCCCCAGGAGAGAGCGGTAAAATTTTCTTAAAAGTGAAAACACGCAAGTGTGAGAGTACACGAAAGGTGGCATCATGACTGACAAGACGCTCAAAATAACGCCCCGCAGTACGAAATATTGCCGCACCTCGTACCCCAGCGGCGGGTAACATATAGTTAAAACTATAAATGCCCGCAAAACCCGCTAATGACGTGCCCGCTAAGAACCAGCCAGAAAGTGTTAAAAGGCCAATACTGGCTAATAATGTTAAAATTGCCAACAAAATACCCAGTAACAGCATAAACCAGTGACGACGGTATAACGCGAGAAAAGGAAGCAGTACTCTCATGATCAAAGTTCCTCTTTACGATGAGCAAGAAGACGAGCAAAGGCACCATGTTGTTGACTGAGTGACTGATAAGTCCCAGTTTCAATGATTTGCCCTTTTTCCATTACCCAAATCTGATCATATTCCATCGTTTCTTCTAATAAGTGGGTAATCAACAGCGTCGTTTGATGTAATGAAGCTTCATTAAGCGCTTGCATAACGAGCTGTTCACTGTGAGAGTCTAAACTTGCTGCTGGCTCATCTAATAATAAAAAGTGACAAGGTGATAAAAGGGCGCGAGCTACCGCAATACGTTGGGCTTGACCAACAGAAAGACGGGCAGCATTATCACCAATAATGGTGTTTAAACCATCCGGTAATTCGTTAATAAAATCACTTACATAAGCTTTTTCAATAGCTTGATTTATCTTCGCTTCACTGGCGTTCGGATCACTTAAACGAATATTATCCAGCAGGGTTTGCTCTGGTAAGTTAGGGTTTTGTCCCACCCAGCTGATACATTGTCGCCATGCCTGTGGAGAGAGTTGAGTTAACTCAACACCATTGACGGTTAACGAGCCACGATAAGGTAAAAAACCTAACAATACATTAAGTAATGAGCTCTTGCCTGCGCCACTTTGCCCGACCAGTGCAATACGCTGTTTGGGATGAATGGTAAAGTTAAGAGGGCCTGCCAGTTTGGCTCCTTGATGTGACAAAATTTCTAATTGCTGGGCAACTATTTCAATACCTTGGTCGGTATTAATAGTTTGATTACCCGTAGGTTGGGGCTGTTCACCTTCAGCTTCTAAAAACTCAACCAAGGAGCCAGCTGCACCTACCGCCTGTGCTTTAGCATGATAATAGGTGCCTAAGTCGCGTAATGGTTGGAAAAACTCAGGGGCAAGGATCAGGGCTAAAAAACCAGAAAATAACGTCACGCCTAACCCATAATCACCAAAGCTCAATTCTCCAAGATAGGAAAAACCAAAATAGACCGCGACGACCGCAATGGATACGGCGGTAAAGAATTCTAATACGCCAGAAGAGAGAAATGCCATACGTAGCACTTCCATGGTTCGCTTACGAAAGTCTTCCGTTGCATCCGTTATCTGTTTTACTTCTGCATCACCACGGTTGAATAGGCGCAATGTATCTAAACCACGTAATCTATCAAGGAAGTTGCCACTTAAGCGACCTAAGGCAAGAAAATTACGCCGGTTAGCATCTGCTGCGCCTAAGCCAACTAACGCCATAAATAAAGGAATAAGAGGGGCTGTGACAAAAAGAATTAATCCTGCGGCCCAATTAATAGGAAAAATGGTAATAAGAATAAGCAAAGGTACAATAGAGGCGAGATACATTTGCGGTAGATAACGCGCATAGTAATCTTGCATATCTTCTATTTGTTCTAGAATAATCGTTGCCCAACTTCCTGCGGGCTTGCCTTTGACCCATACAGGGCCTAGTGCTTCAAGTCTATCAAGTACTATTTTGCGAATTTGCTGTCTGACCGCCATACCACAGCGATAGCCTACACGTTCGCGTATCGCCATCACGACAGCGCGTAAAATAAAGATGCTGATAAGGATAAGGAAAGTAGTCGTATGTGTATCACGACTTAGCCCATCCATAATGAACGCTTGTAGTAGAATGGCTAATAACCATGCTTGCGCAATAATTAATAAACCACTGACTACCCCTAAAATCATTGATAGCCGTAACCAACGGCGGGCTGGAGCACTTTGCTGTTTCAGCCATCGAACCAATTCATTTTGTTTAGTTTTATCCATGAGAAAAGATTCAAATCTGCAGGTGAGATACAAAGTATCAAAAACGCCAAGAATAATAATGATTACTCTTTAACGACCAAGCTAGTATGTTACATGGTAAAAGGCGCTACTGAAATAGCGCCTTGAAAGGAAGTGAGGATTTTAGTTAGATTTTAGTGCGTCTAAGTAACGTTCTGCATCTAAAGCAGCCATACAACCTGTACCAGCTGAGGTAATGGCTTGACGATAAATATGATCCATTACATCACCTGCGGCAAAAACACCTTCAATAGATGTTTGGGTAGCATTGCCTTGCGTACCGGATTGAACTTTAATGTAACCGTTATCTAAGGCTAATTGATCTTCAAAAATTGCCGTGTTAGGGCTATGACCAATAGCAATAAAGACGCCCATAACCTCTAGCTCTTCGGTTTTATCACTTTTCGTATCTTTTAAGCGCACTTTAGTGACACCCATATCATCACCTAACACTTCATCTAAGGTACGATCGGTATGCAAAATGATATTGCCATTCTTAACTTTGTCCATTAAACGGTCAATTAAGATTTTTTCAGAGCGGAATGAATCGCGGCGGTGGATTAGGTGCACTTCTGAGGCGATATTTGCTAAATACAGTGCTTCTTCTACGGCAGTATTACCGCCACCGACAACAGCAACTTTCTGGTTACGATAGAAAAAGCCATCACAGGTTGCACAGGCAGAAACACCACGGCCTTTAAATGCTTCTTCAGAAGGTAAACCGATATAACGTGCTGATGCCCCTGTTGCAATGATCAAGGCATCACAAGTATATTCTTGTTCATCACCAAATAGGCGGAAAGGTCGGTTTTTCAGATCGACTTTGTTGATATGGTCAGAGATAATCTCGGTATTAAATTTTTCAGCGTGCTGAAACATGCGATCCATTAAACCAGGACCAGTTAATCCTTCAGGGTCGCCAGGCCAGTTTTCAACTTCAGTTGTGGTAGTGAGCTGTCCTCCTTTTTCAACACCCGTAATCAGCACGGGTTCTAGGTTAGCTCGTGCTGCATAAACTGCTGCAGTATAGCCGGCAGGACCTGAACCTAAAATAATAAGTTTGCTATGTTTGATGGTGCTCATGGATACCTCATCTTTGATTAGGCTTGATGCGAATTGAGCGATTGTAGGAGAAATAAGACGTTAAAAAAAGCCAAGAAAGGGAAATAGCGATAATATTTTAACTATTTTAGCAATAGTTAATAGTAATATAGTTTAATAATTATAGAGTTATATTGCGTTAACATCATCGAATTAACCTGAAACATTTTGCTTTACAATTGCTGTTTATCTTGCATATATAGACAATAACATAGCGCCTTGTTCTGATTTTTGCTCATTTGCTTTGACAATCCGCTGTACATTTGCGAAAACATGACTGTAAAAGATAATTATCCTCAGACGTAATAGGTATTATTTTTAGACAGACAGGGTATAGGATAGTGCTTTTGCAAGATGAATAGATAAGAATTTGGATAAAATGATTGTTTTATCTGGCATTAAATAAAAATAGATTGGTAGTTTGCTCTGACCGTTTGATACCGAGGTCTCAATATGATGCTGAAGGTGTACAGGTATGGGTATAGGAAAATAAAGTAAGAGAAAAAGAGAAAGAGAGTATAGAGATGATTGATAATAAAAAACGTCCGGGTAAAGATCTTGATAGAATAGACCGGAATATTCTAAATGAGCTTCAGAAAGATGGTCGTATCTCAAACGTTGAGCTGTCTAAACGCGTTGGTTTATCACCAACTCCATGTTTAGAGCGTGTACGCCGATTAGAACGCCAAGGATTTATTTCTGGTTATACTGCGCTATTAAACCCCCATTACCTAGATGCATCTCTGTTGGTATTTGTGGAAATCACATTAAACCGTGGTGCACCAGATGTCTTTGAACAATTTAATATGGCTGTTCAAAAACTTGAAGAGATCCAAGAATGTCATTTAGTTTCTGGTGACTTTGACTATCTGTTGAAAACTCGTGTACCTGATATGTCTGCTTATCGTAAATTATTAGGCGAAACGCTATTACGTCTTCCTGGTGTAAACGACACCCGCACTTATGTGGTGATGGAAGAAGTAAAACAAAGCAATCGCCTAGTGATTAAAACACGCTAAGCCTGCTAATAGGTTAGTGCAAAACAGGATAAAGTTAGGTACACTCCTGTTTATGTATACAGTTTCAACGCTGGGTTATCTCAGCGTTGTTCCGTTTAAACCTTAAGTGAAACCTGGAGAGCCCTCTTTGAGCCAGGAATATACAGAAGATAAAAATATTCGTTTTACTAAGATAAGTAACCGCCGTCGTATTTGGGAAGCCCTTCTTATTTTGATAGGCATTGGTGCTATCTTTTTAATGATTTCTTTACTGAGCTTCCATCCAGCCGATCCGAGTTGGTCACAAACCACGTGGAATGAACCTATTCAAAACTTAGGTGGCAATATTGGTGCATGGCTTGCTGATATCCTTTTTTCAGCATTTGGCTTGCTCGCTTATGCAATCCCTATTGTGGTGGTATTTGGTTGCTGGAATGCATTACGTCATCAAAAAAATCGTGAATACACAGATTTTTTCTCCCTTGCATTACGTACAATTGGTGCCTTGGCTCTGGTTCTTACATCTTGTGCGTTAGCTGATCTTAATTTTGATGATATCTACAATTTTAGCTCTGGTGGGGTGATTGGTAGCTTATTTAGCAAGGCATTGCTACCTTGGTTTAATATGCTAGGTGCAACACTGGCGCTACTATCAGTATGGGCGATAGGCTTTACGCTATTTACTGGCTGGTCATGGCTGACGATTACCGAAAAGATTGGTGCGGTTATCTTAGGTGCGGTTGCTTTTATTACTAATCGTGGTCAAAAAGATATTGACTATGATGATTATGAAGAACCCGCCGATCCTGCTCAGGCAGATCCCGAGGCGCTGGTGGATAACAACACCCAGCCAGAACATCAACTTTCTGCGCAAGTAGAGCCAGATAGTGATGATATTCTCTTTTCTGCACCTTCCGCCCTTGAGTTAGCGCGTCAGCAAGAAATGGCGATCACGCCACAACATGATGATATAACTGAAACTCCAGAAGTTGCTAGCGGATCTGCAACCCCAACGATTTCAGCCACAGAGACGGTTATCGCTGAGGAGCACGAGAGCAAAGAGCGTGCAGAGCATATTGTTGATAATCAACAACCGACGCATGCCACAACCCATGATGCAGAAGTAACACCGCCATCCATTATGGCTACTCATGACGCTAGCCCAGTCACTGAGCCTGAACCTGAACACTATCGCTTTGAAATACCATCGGCATTTCTTAAGCAACAAGCGCATTCCTCTGACTCTATGGCAGACAATGGTGTCGTGACAGAAGAAGTACCGACAACCATGCCATTGACGGAAAACAAACCTATTGAGACAAACGAAGTGCCAATTGTCTCGCAAAAAACAGCGGCGGATAATAGCGACCATAGTGCATCATTATTTACGCCATCTGCTACATCAGCTACATCAACAGATAGCAATTCAGCTTCATTAACTCAAACAGCCGCCGGTGTTGCCAGTGTGGCAACAGCAGCAATAGTCAGTCACGGTGCACAAGTTAAACAAGGATTAGGGCCTGAATTACCTCGACCAAATCCTGTACGATTACCAACGCGTCGAGAGCTTTATGGTATTCGTATCCCATCACAACGTGAGGCGGAATTACGCCGCCGTGAAGAAGCGCTTCAACAAGATCATGAAGACGATTTAGCGGATATACAAGAGCAGGCTAATTTCGAACAATCGTTACGTCAGCAATTTCTTGAGCAACAACGTGAGCGCTATGGTGAGGATACATCAGCAACACAAAATGTTGAGCCAACCATCACGATGTCATCAGCGACATCTAGCTCGCAGTCAACCTATGACGAGTATGACGAGTCTGATAATCAACCTTTCATTGATACCCATACCTTTTCTGCGCAAGAAACAGAAGAGGAGAGTGATGAGTATGAACAACACCTCGCTGAGCAGTTTAAGCAACAACTGCAAGAACGTTACGGTGAGGATGTTTTACAGGATGAAGATGACGAGGTATTGCCATCAGTCACGACTGGAGCATCCGAGACGTCAGCCTCGGCACAAGGGTATCATCCCCATATTCAGCACTCTTTTGCGTCTCAATCTACCCCTGTTACTCAACAGACTGATAACAGCACTCTTTATCCTAACAGTGATGCATTCTTACAAGTATCACCTCGTGATGATGAAGAAGAGGAATACACACCGACTATCGAGTTACAAGAAAATCTTGATGCATTAGGCTCGTTATCACCGGTGGATGATTTGTTAGATGAAGAGCCTGCAGAGCCTGTTTTTACGCCGATGGTAACCCCTGCAGAGCCAGTATCTTCTGTATCTTCTGTAGGGCAAACACCTATTGAGCCTCAAGCACAGATGGCTCAACATTTTGCACAGCAACAGCAACAGCAACAGCAACAGCAACAGCAACAGCAACAGCAACAGCAACAGCAACAGCAACAGCAACAGCAACAGTCATTAATTCATCCGTTATTAATGCGCAATGATAGGCCGTTACAAAAACCAACAACACCAATGCCATCACTTGACTTATTAACCTCTCCTCCTATGGATGATGAACCTGTTGATATGTTTGAGCTTGAGCGTATTGGTAAGTTAATTGAAGCGCGTTTAAATGACTACCGTGTTAAAGCAAAAGTGGTTGGTATTTCACCGGGACCGGTGATCACCCGTTTTGAGCTAGAGCTAGCGCCAGGTGTAAAAGCTGCACGTATTTCAAATCTATCCCGCGACTTAGCGCGTTCACTTTCCACGACGGCAGTGCGTATTGTTGAAGTTATACCGGGCAAACCTTATGTTGGGCTTGAGTTACCAAACAAAAAACGCCAAACCGTCTATATGCGTGAACTATTAGATAGTGATGCATTCCGTGACAGTCGTTCACCATTAACTGTGGTACTAGGGAAAGATATTGGTGGGCAACCTGTGGTTGCTAACTTGGCTAAAATGCCTCACTTACTGGTTGCTGGTACTACAGGTTCGGGTAAATCTGTTGGGGTGAATGCGATGATCATCAGCATTCTCTATAAAGCGAAGCCAGAAGATGTACGCTTTATTATGATTGACCCGAAAATGTTGGAATTATCGGTTTATGAAGGTATTCCGCATCTGTTAACCGAAGTGGTGACAGATATGAAAGATGCTGCGAGTGCTTTGCGCTGGAGTGTCGCAGAAATGGAACGCCGTTATAAATTAATGTCCGCATTAGGGGTACGTAACCTTGCAGGCTATAACGAAAAAATTAAAGAAGCGGAAGCCATGGGGCGTCCAATTCCAGATCCACTATGGAAACCTTCTGACAGCATGGCACCTGAGTTGCCTATGTTAGAAAAAGAGCCTTATATTGTGGTCATCGTCGATGAGTTTGCTGATCTAATGATGACCGCGGGTAAAAAAGTGGAAGAATTAATTGCTCGCTTAGCACAGAAAGCACGTGCGGCGGGAATTCACTTAGTATTAGCCACTCAGCGCCCTTCAGTGGATATTATTACTGGTTTAATTAAAGCGAATATTCCAAGTCGCATCGCATTTACCGTATCGAGTAAAATCGACTCGCGCACTATTTTAGACCAAGGTGGTGCCGAATCCTTGTTAGGTATGGGTGATATGCTTTATGCCCCTAATGGCTATATGCCAGAGCGTGTACATGGTGCATTTGTCAGCGATGATGAAGTACATGCGGTTGCAACAGACTGGAAAGCACGTGGCCGACCTCAATATATTGAAGCCATTACCAAATGTGGTGAAGAAGGCGAAGGTGGCAATGGTGGTGGTTATGATGATGGTGAAGAGCTTGATCCGCTATTTGATCAGGCCGTAGAATTTGTGGTTGAAAAACAGCGAGTCTCCATTTCCGGTGTACAGCGTCAATTTAGAATAGGCTATAACCGTGCAGCCAGAATTGTTGAGCAGATGGAGATGCAGGGTATTGTCAGTGCACCTAATCACAATAATACGCGTGATGTATTATCACCACCGCCAGCAGAAATGTAAGATCTTGAAAACAGAGTTATCAGCGCTTAAATCAGCATGATAATCTAATAAATATCACTATAACTTATACGCCGACATGATGTCGGCGTAATCTCAGTCAGAGGCGTGTTGAATGAAAAAAGTATTACTCACAGTCTGTGCTATCGCGTTGTTTGGTAGCCAAGCCGCTTGGGCGGATGCTCGTCAAGACTTACAACAACGTCTTAATAAAGTGAATAGCTTTCAGGCTAACTTTAGTCAAACGGTTACCAGTAACGAAGGTGCGTTAATTCAAAAAGGGGAAGGACATTTAAAAGTACAGCGTCCTGATCTGTTTAATTGGCAAATGACGGCACCGGATGAGAGCACACTAATTTCTGATGGTAAAACATTGTGGTTTTATAACCCATTTGTCGAACAAGTGACGGCAACTTGGTTAGAGAGTGCCACAACGAATACCCCTTTTATGTTGATTGCGCGTAATGATAGTAAAGAATGGCAAAATTACGATGTTAAGCAAAATGGTGATCGCTTTGAATTAACCCCTAAAACAGAGAACAATTTAAAGCACTTTTCTATTACCGTTTCACCTAATGGTCAAATCCAACAATTTGCGGCTACAGAGCAAGATGGGCAAGTCAGCCAATACCAATTAACGGCACAAAAGGTCGCCCCCATTGATGCATCAGCGTTCCGCTTTACACCACCCGCGGGTGTGACGGTGGATGACCAACGCTAGTGAGGCTATTTTGAGTAATTTATCACTCGACTTTTCACAAAATGAATTTCAACCTCTGGCCGCGAGAATGCGGCCTGAAACATTAGAACAGTATATTGGGCAGAAGCATCTACTCGCTGAAGGTAAACCGCTACCACGGGCGATAAAAGCAGGCCAATTGCATTCAATGATCTTATGGGGGCCTCCGGGTACAGGAAAAACCACATTAGCTGAAATTATCGGGCGCTATGCCCAAGCGGATATAGAAAGACTTTCTGCGGTGACGTCAGGGATCAAAGAGATCCGGGCCGCCATTGACATAGCGCACCAAAATAGAAATGCGGGGCGTAGAACCATCCTATTTGTTGATGAAGTTCATCGTTTTAATAAAAGCCAACAAGACGCTTTTTTGCCACATATTGAAGATGGCACTATCACTTTTATTGGTGCAACAACGGAAAACCCTTCTTTTGAATTAAATTCGGCACTGCTATCACGTGCACGAGTTTACCTGCTACGCTCATTGACAGAAACAGACATTGAACAGGTATTACAGCAAGCATTAGATGATACTGAACGTGGATTAGGTGGGCGTAATATTATTTTACCTGATAATACACGCAAAATGATTGCTGAATTAGTCAATGGCGATGCGCGCCGTTCACTCAACCTGCTTGAAATGATGGCTGATATGGCAGAAGTCGATAGCCAAGGCAAACGAACGCTAACAGCGGAATTACTAAAAGAAATTAGTGGTGAACGTAGCGCCCGTTTTGATAATAAAGGTGATCGATTTTACGATCTTATCTCTGCCTTGCATAAATCAGTACGTGGCTCGGCACCTGATGCTGCACTTTATTGGTATGCTCGTATCATCACTGCGGGGGGAGATCCACTGTATGTTGCTCGTCGCTTACTGGCTATTGCTTCAGAAGATGTTGGTAATGCAGATCCGCGTGCTATGCAAGTTGCCATCGCTGCATGGGATTGCTTTACGCGGGTAGGCCCAGCAGAAGGTGAACGTGCGATAGCACAAGCGATTGTTTATCTTGCTTGTGCGCCGAAAAGTAATGCCGTGTATACCGCTTATAAAGCCGCACTGGCAGATGCGAAAAGTAAACCTGATTATGATGTACCTGCACATTTACGTAACGCCCCAACACAATTAATGAAAGAGATGGGTTTAGGTGCAGAGTATCGCTATGCTCATGATGAACCTAATGCTTATGCGGCAGGAGAGGTCTATTTTCCTGCTGAAATGGCACAAACGCGTTATTATCACCCTGTTAATCGAGGGTTAGAGATCAAGCTTGCTGAGAAATTAGACTGGCTTTCTCAGCAAGATCAAAATAGTGTGACAAAACGCTATCGCAAATTGTAAAGATGCGGTAAGGTTATTCAATCATTAGTAATTTTTTTAACTACCCCTTATCTCAGGTATCTTCGCGATAGGTAAACAAGAGAATGATAGGAGATAAGGTTTTTATTAATCTATCAATAAGCACAGGATAAGCATGCTCGATCCAAATCTACTGCGTAATGAGCTAGACGCGGTCGCCGAAAAACTGGCTCGCAGGGGGTTTACCCTCGATGTGGAAAAAATTCGTCAACAAGAAGAACGCCGTAAGGTGTTACAGGTTGAAACAGAATCCCTGCAAGCAGAACGTAATTCCCGATCGAAGTCTATTGGTGCTGCTAAAGCGCGTGGTGAAGATATTGAGCCACTTCGTCAGGAAGTTAACCAATTAGGTGAAAAACTTGAAGCGGCAAAAGCGGAATTAGATAAACTGCAAGCCGACATTCGTGACTATGCGTTAACTTTACCGAATCTGCCTCATGACTCTGTGCCTAATGGTAAAGATGACAGCGAGAACGTTGAAGTATTTCGTTGGGGTGAACCAAAGACTTATGACTTTGAATTAAAAGATCACGTTACTCTAGGTGAACTCACAGATGGTTTAGATTTCCCATCTGCCGTGAAAATCACCGGTTCACGTTTTGTTGTGATGAAAGGTCAAATTGCACGTTTACATCGTGCGATCGCCCAGTTCATGCTGAACTTGCATACAGAACAACATGGCTATCAAGAAATGTATGTGCCTTATTTAGTTAACCATGCCACTTTATATGGCACAGGACAGTTACCTAAATTCAGTGGTGATTTATTCCATACCAAACCACTTGAAGAAGAGTCTGAAAGCCAATATGCGCTGATCCCAACAGCAGAAGTACCTGTTACCAATATGGTTAGAGACGTTATTCTCGAAGAAGACGAACTACCATTGCGAATGACTGCACATACGCCATGTTTCCGCTCAGAAGCGGGCTCTTATGGTCGTGATACACGTGGTCTGATCCGTATGCACCAATTTGATAAAGTAGAGTTAGTACAAATTGTACATCCTGAAAAATCAATGGATGCATTAGAAGAGCTAACTGGCCATGCAGAGAAAGTGTTACAATTGCTCAATCTGCCTTACCGTAAAGTGGTACTTTGTACAGGTGATATGGGCTTTGGTGCACGTAAAACCTATGACTTAGAAGTGTGGGTACCGGCACAAAATACCTACCGTGAAATTTCTTCATGCTCTAACTGCTGGGATTTCCAAGCACGCCGTATGCAAGCACGTTTCCGTGCTAAAGGTGACAAGAAAACTCAACTTGTGCACACTTTAAATGGTTCAGGTTTAGCTGTAGGGCGTACTTTAGTCGCCATTATGGAAAACTATCAAACCGCTGATGGTCGTATTGAAATTCCAGAAGTTTTACGTCCTTATATGAATGGCCTTGAGTATATTGGTTAATAAAAACGTAATTACTCAGTGGCTATAATATTAAAACCCCCTACTAAACAGGGGGTTTTTTAATGGTATAAAAAGTATCAAAAGACTAGTGGTGGTAATTTCTATTAACCTTTTAACCTGAGTATAATTTTATTAATGTTTTATATTCTGGCTATATACTAGCTTCAGTATCTAATACCTCAATGAGGTTGAGATAAGTAAGGCAACAAAGAGAAAAATACTTCTATTTTTCTTTCATTTGTCATGTCAACAAAATCGTCCATTGCAATTTCTATAAAATCAATGGTGTTATTATCAATAGTGAATTTATACATTAAATGGCCACTCCAACTGCGATGAACATAGACACAGTTTTCTATACTATATGAAAGCCATTTATCTTCCATACATGCAGGTAACCAGCCGTTTAGTATATTTTTTTTAGCATCATCAGTTAGGGAATAATTAATATGATGAATCAATGGAGTTTTTTCAAAATACTTTAGGTTCTTTAATATTTCTTTATTTATCATTCTTTATCCCACAAATAATAATTGTTATTACAGACTACCTAAATGGACTTAAATGATCAAAAGAAACATATCATTTTTCTCTTTGATACAGATGAAGGGTGACATTATTAATAAATAATAGCAGGTAGTTTTTTACTGATGATTTTTTTAATAAAAGAGCGTTTTATTGCTCTTAATATTATTTAATAACAGTTATCAGGTGCAGAAAAAACAGATGATTATTAAAAAATTCTTACTAAAATAAGTGAGATTAAATAAAAATATAATGCAATTCGCTATTGGTTAAACTGATCACAGCAGATCATCTCTATACTGCTACATTAAAATTATCGCTCAAGTTAATTTCAATTATCTTATGACGTTTCTATTTATTTAGAACCCTACTAAAGAGCCTATTGTATGATAATTTCTAAACAGCAGTTACACCAATTAATCAAAAATAAGTTACATAATGCAGGACTGAATGAAAACCATGCAGACATTGTTGCCGATGTATTAGTTCATGCTGATATGAAAGGAATTCATTCCCATGGTGCTGTACGTGTGGAATATTATGCTGAGCGCATTAGTAAGGGAGGAACAAATACGCATCCTAAGTTTACTTATCAAGAGACAGGACCTTGTAGTGCGATTTTTGATGGTGATAATGGTGCTGGACATGTTGCTGCTAAGCAGGCCATGGAGCACGCGATTAATATGGCACAAGAGAAAGGCATTGCTGTTGTTGGGGTTAGACGTATTGGTCATAGTGGGGCGTTATCCTACTTTGTAGAACAAGCCTCTGCATCTGGAATGATTGGTATTTCACTTTGCCAATCGGATCCTATGGTAGTGCCATTTGGTGGCTCTGAAGTTTATTATGGCACTAATCCTATCGCTTTTTCAGCCCCGAGTGCAGATGATAAACCTATTACCTTTGATATGGCGACGACGGTGCAGGCATGGGGTAAAATTCTCGATGCGCGGGCTAAACATAATGACATTCCTGACACATGGGCGGTAGATGAAGCGGGCAAACCAACCTGTGATCCCTTTGCAGTAAAAGGTTTATTACCTATTGCGGGGCCAAAAGGTTATGGCTTGATGATGATGGTCGATGTATTGTCCGGTATTTTATTAGGGTTACCCTTTGGTAAACATGTTAGCTCTATGTATCATGATTTGACACAAGGTCGTGAATTAGGTCAGCTCCACATTGTGATTAATCCAGCCTTTTTCACTGATGCTGATTTATTTAAAAAACACATTTCTCAAGTAATGGCTGAGTTAAAGAGTATTAAGCCTGCAGTCGGTTTTGAACGGGTATTATATCCTGGGGAAAATAGTCAGCTTGCAGCGCAGAGAAGCGAAAAAGAGGGGATAGAAATCGTTGACGAAATTTATCATTACTTAAATTCTGATGTATTATTTAATCAATCTTATGATAATAAAAACCCATTTGCCAGCTAAGTTATATTAATAAAAAAACAGCCATCCATTAATTAGGCGGCTGTTTTTGGGTTATCCAAAATTATAAAATATTTAACTGACTAATTTACCGATATTCGATTCTGCGGTTTTATTTAAAGAAACTTTATTCCCACCATCACCATTATTGTCATTGTTATCAGTATGGTTATTAGTCATATTACCCATATTTTTCTGATAGAAAATATGGCGATATGATCCATACATTGCAGTAAAAGAGAGTGGAATAGTGATAAATAAGCCTAATCCAAATGGGATAATACTCAAGCCAATAATGATGCTTAACAGCACAAAGAATAGAAAGCCACCAAATAAGTTGTTTTTAACCGCCATAAAACTGGCTTTAACGGCAGGGATAGCTTTATAGTCATTTACTAAAATTAAGGCAGGGGCAAACCAATAAGAGGCAGTACTGATTAAGCTAAAAATGATAATAATGATAGAAGAAAACGTAATTGGTGTCAGGTTATCAGCCAATAAGCCTTGAATATAGTAGGTTGGTGCATCATTAAGAGCGGCTTGAGCAACTTCCATCAATAATGAACCACTGATTAATAGTGCTAAAATAAAGCCTGCTAAGATAATAAGCACACTAATACCATAAGCACCCATGATGCTAAGGTAGCGTTTGTTCTGGAAACCAGAAAATAAATTATCCAAATTTAGCTGACCAGTCTCATATTGCTGATGGGCTATCATCATAAGCCCGGCAACTAATACAGCTGAAATAAACGGGGAGATAATCGGCCCAATAAGTGGGATAAATCCAAGGATAGATGAGATAATTAAGTTAACAAGAAAGTAAATAATTACAGCGCCTACCCACATAAAAAAGCGCTCTTTAACTAAATCCCATCCAATACCTAACCACTCGGTTGCCCCTGAAGCACCTCTTTGTAGAGGAACTGGCGTAAACACCTCTTCTGGCTCCGTAAGCGATGAACTATTATCTTGTTCCATTTTTTTCTCTGCCTTAAAAATAATTAATTGTTTATAAATATAACTTTTTATAATTCATATCATATCTTTTTATTTTGTAATTAATCAATACTATTAAACTAAAGAATGCTTAAGGATAATCTTAGAAACTTCTAAATGACCATTAGAATGAGTAACAATTTTATATTGTCAGAATTAACTGCAATGGTCGTTATTAAAAATATCTTTATTTGAGGTATGGAAAACAATATTTTTTAATTTAGTGGCTGGCGCTTTCTCAAAAGAACATGCCGCAGGGAGGGGAAAACTTGATGGCAGTTTTACATAAAAAAAGCAGTACATTGTGCACTGCTTTTTAAAATGGGGGTGTATAAAAGCTTAATACATCACTTTATGACCATAAGATGCAATAATTGCTTTAACATTTTCCATCGTCTCTTTTGACGGTGGATGAATACCATCGAGTTTATACTCTTCTCCTAAAGCAACCCATTTATGTTTACCTAATTCGTGGTAAGGGAGAAGCTCGACTTTTTCGATATTTTTCATATCTTTTATAAATTCGCCTAAACGATGAGCAGAATCATCATCATCAGACCAACCGGGCACAACTACGTAACGTATCCAGGTTTTTTGGCCTCGTTTAGCTAAATAGCGGGCGAATTCCAGTGTACGTTGGTTAGAAACACCAACCAGTTTTTGGTGAATGTCATCATTCACTTGTTTTAAATCCAGCATGACTAAATCAGTCACGTCCATTAATTCATCGATGACAGGATCATAACGGCGTACAAAACCGTTAGTATCTAAGCAGGTATGGATATTTTCTTTTTTACAAGCACGGAACCAATCACGTACAAATTCTGCTTGTAAGATAGCCTCACCACCAGAAGCAGTAACGCCACCACCAGAGGCATTCATAAAGTGACGATAAGTCACTGCCTCTTTCATTAATTCATCAACTGTGACGATTTGCCCACCATGAGTATCCCATGTGTCACGGTTGTGACAATAGAGGCATCTCATTAGGCATCCTTGGAAGAAAACAATAAAGCGTATTCCGGGACCGTCAACAGTACCGCAGGATTCAAATGAGTGGATACGACCAAGTACGGACATAACAGGGTTACTCCAAAACTGTCTAGATAAAAAGGCCCCAAAGTAGGGGCCTTTATTCTAAGCGATTTTATCTACTTTCTCAGTAAATAAATGCATGGGTTATCAAATTACATTGTTTGAGTGAATGTACGAGTGATAACGTCTTGTTGCTGCTCTTTAGTTAATGAGTTGAAACGGACTGCATAACCAGAAACACGGATAGTTAATTGAGGATATTTCTCAGGATCTTCCATTGCTTCTAACAGCATTTCACGATTCATTACGTTAACATTCAGATGTTGGCCACCTTCGATATCCGCTTCATGATGGAAGTAACCATCCATCAGACCTGCAAGGTTTGCTTTACGAACATCATCATCTTTACCTAACGCGTTAGGTACGATAGAGAAGGTATAAGAAATACCATCTTTCGCGTAAGCAAATGGCAGTTTAGCAACTGAAGTTAATGAAGCAACTGCACCTTTTTGGTCACGGCCATGCATTGGGTTAGCACCTGGTCCGAATGGTGCGCCAGCACGACGACCGTCTGGAGTGTTACCTGTTTTCTTACCATACACAACGTTTGAAGTGATGGTCAGAATTGACTGAGTTGGCACTGCGTTACGGTAAGTGTGCAGTTTCTGAATTTTCTTCATGAAACGTTCAACTAAGTCACAAGCGATATCATCAACACGAGAGTCGTTGTTACCAAATTGTGGGTATTCACCTTCAATGTTGAAGTCTACGGCTAAACCGTTTTCATCACGGATTGGTGATACTTTTGCATATTTGATAGCAGACAGTGAGTCAGCCGCAACAGATAGACCTGCGATACCACAAGCCATAGTACGGTATACGTCACGGTCATGAAGTGCCATCAGTGCTGCTTCATAGCTGTATTTATCGTGCATGTAGTGGATAACATTCAGTGCAGTAACATACTGAGTTGCTAACCAATCCATAAATTGATCCATACGGTTCATCACAGTATCAAAGTCTAACACTTCGTCCATGATAGGTGCGTGTTTTGGACCTACTTGGATTTTCAGTTTCTCATCCACACCACCATTGATGGTATACAGTAAGGTTTTAGCTAAGTTTGCACGAGCACCGAAGAACTGCATTTGTTTACCCACAACCATTGGGCTAACACAACATGCAATTGCATAGTCATCACTATTGAAGTCAGGACGCATTAAGTCATCATTTTCGTACTGGATTGAAGAAGTATCGATTGAGACTTTAGCTGCATATTTTTTGAAATTAATAGGCAGTTGTTCTGACCATAGGATAGTCATGTTTGGTTCTGGTGAAGGACCCATGGTGTACAGGGTATTTAAGAAACGGAAAGTATTCTTAGTTACCAAAGTACGACCATCTAAACCCATACCACCTAATGATTCTGTTGCCCAGATTGGGTCACCAGAGAATAATTCATCATACTCAGGAGTACGTAAGAAACGAACCATACGTAATTTCATGACTAAGTGGTCAATTAATTCCTGAGCTTGTTCTTCAGTCAACAGACCTGCATCGAGATCACGTTGGATATAGATATCTAAGAAAGTAGATACACGACCGAAGGACATTGCTGCGCCGTTTTGAGATTTAACAGCGGCTAAGTAACCGAAGTAAGTCCATTGTACTGCTTCTTTCGCATTTTGAGCTGGGCGAGAAATATCACAACCATATTTCGCAGCCATTTCTTGGATTTGACCTAATGCAGCGTGCTGCTCTGCGATTTCTTCACGCAGTTGGATAGTCATTTCCAGATCTTCACCTTTTTCCAGTTTTTCTTGTAAAGAGGTGAATTGAGCGAATTTGTCTTTACGTAGGAACTCGATACCGTAAAGTGCAACACGACGGTAGTCACCGATGATACGGCCACGACCATAAGCATCTGGCAGACCAGTTAAGATACCTGATTTACGGCATTTTAAGATGTCTGGAGTATAAACATCGAATACACCTTGGTTGTGTGTTTTACGATATTCAGTAAAGATTTTTTTCAGCTCTGGATCTAGCTCACGGTTATAAGCGTGGCAAGAACTTTCAACCATACGGATCCCACCGAATGGGATGATTGCACGTTTTAGAGGTGCATCAGTCTGTAAACCGACGATTTGTTCTAAATCTTTTTCGATATAACCCGCATCGTGTGAAGTGATAGTTGAAGCAACAGAAGTATCAAAATCAACCGGCGCATGAGTGCGGTTTTCAATTTTGATGCCTTCCATAACTTGTTCCCAAAGTGTATCAGTTGCTTTAGTGGAACCTGCTAGGAAAGATTCGTCGCCTTCATATGGAGTATAGTTTTTTTGAATAAAGTCACGAACATTAACATTGTTCTGCCATTCACCTTCAGAAAAACCTTTCCATGCTTCAGCAAATTTTTCATTTAAATCAGACATGATACTTCTACCTTTTTACAATGGAACTTAAGAAATCAGTCATAACTGCACGGATTAATGTTTATCGCCGCGCAGATGCATTAACCAGTATACCAGACCGACTAGGACTGCTCCGCCGATAATATTACCGATAGTGACTGGCAATAAATTATCAACGAGGAAATTTGATACTGTTAGATTTGAAAATTGTTCTGGTGATGCACCTACTGTAGTCCAGAATTCTGCCGGTGCAAAATTCTTAATTACAATACCTAAAGGAATAAGAAACATGTTAGCGATACTGTGCTCAAAGCCACTCGCCACAAACATACCGATAGGTAAAATAAGTGCAAAGAGTTTATCAATTAAAGTTCGACCTGCATAACTCATCCAAACTGCAAGACAAACCATTAAATTAGCTAAAATACCTAAACAAACTGCTTCAATAAAGGTGTGCTCAACTTTATGCTGTGCAGTTTGTAATACATTCAGACCCCATAACCCATTAGCTGCTGCATATTGACCTGCAAACCACATTAAGGCAACAAAGAACAGGGCGCCAATAAAGTTACCAATATAGACATTTATCCAATTAGCGAACATCTTAGCCCAAGAAATACGTCCTGTCGCTTTAGGAATAATGGTGAGTACAGTTGAAGTGAATAAGTCTGCACCACAAACAACCACGAGCATTAAGCCTAAAGAGAAACAAATTCCTCCAACGAGTTTAGCGAGACCAAATGGAACAGATGCGGTGCCTGTAGTCGCTGTAATATAAAAAACAAACGCAATTGAAATAAACATTCCCGCAGTAAAAGCAGATAAGTAAGTTGTTGGGATATGTTTGTTTGCTTTATAACAACATGCATCATCGGCAACTTTTGCCATATCAGCAGGTGATAATAAATTAAAAGGGCTGTCAGCTTTCATACTAACACTCTCTTATATGTTGGAATAATTATAGCACGCAATAATAGTAGCAAAGGGTCTTACTCCTAAAGTTGATATGGATCATAGTCGCTTATGAGAGACGCAATTTTAGTACGTAAAAACCGGCTAAATTAACTATAATTATTTGATTAATAACAAGAAAAAATTTTTTAAATTTTATCAAAAAATTTTAGCCTGGCTGGATAAACAAAGTAAAAAGTAAATATAACGTATTATTTATTTCTATTAGCGTTAACAGATAAAAATAAAATTTAACGCTCCATTTACTTTTGCGCTAAATATAAACATTACTTTATTTGTGGGTAATCTAATTGATTACGCCAGCCTTAAAACCATTATAAAAATACGGTTTTTAAATTTTTGAGATCTAGATAAACAATTAGCAATTTAAACTATATTTTTATGGTTTTTTTAGATTAAAAAGTTAACCTTATCTTTTTATGTCGTATTTAAAACTTAAAATCGTCATTTTTGACATATTTGACACTTTTGTCATTTGACATAATTGTCATGGTGGCAAAATTGTCGTTATATTTTTTATATATAATAAAACACTCTACTTATTAGTAGAGTGTTTTGATTTTAAACAAAGCGATTATTAATCAGTTAAAAATAATTATTTAATAAATAACCTTAAATAAAATAACGTTATTTATTCGATTGACGTTTTGCTTGTTGTAATTTTTCATACGCGGCTAATAAAGATTGATGAACAGGCAAATTCGCTAATGATGGATCAATGGGTTGCAAGCCATAAAAAGGTTGTTTACCTTTAATTGCATTTAATGCAGCTTGCAGTGTTTCCTCGCCATACATACGAGAAAAAGCCTCCATATATTGTGCAGGCTCACGATCATGCTCTTCACGTAGGAGTAAAAGATTATGCAGGCAACGATAATAATTTTGACGCGCTGGTGTAAATAATGATGCGTTGAAATCTTGTGTCCACTCAACCCAAACTAATGCTTGTTCTAAATCGCCACCAGCGAGTGCTAACATTGATTTTAATTCACCTACACGTAAATGACTCCAGCCATTATCTTTACCCGGTGCAATACCAATCATTTCTCTGATACGAGTAAAGTCATCTAAGCCATCTTCATCAAATTGGCCAATAAGTGAGAGGTACTCTTCTTTTGTGCCATGACTTGTTGGTAAAGAAAGAATGGTGTCACGCCAATGGACACCCATAATGTTATTGGCTAGTTGCAGATCTTCAGCAGGATAAATATCGGATAAGCCAGGGACTAAAATACGGCAAGCATAAACCCCTAAATGGTCATAATCCATAATATACACTTCTGCATCACATTGCTGGCACAGTGACATTAATGTGTGGAATTCTTCTTCGGTTGAACCACTGAAATCCCAATCCACAAATGGATAGTCTGCATCTTTTTTAAACAGATCCCAACTAATTAAACCACTAGAGTCGATAAAGTGGGTTTCAAGATTAGTGTGATCACCGACTTCTTCATCATCAAAACTCGGTGGATTGAAAACATCGAGATCTTTAAGGCTACGGCCTTGCAATAACTCAGTAACAGTACGCTCTAATGCCACACCAAAATCGGGATGAGCACCAAAAGAAGCGAAACAAGTCCCATTTTGTGGGTTAAACAGCACGACGCAAATAACGGGGAATTGTCCCCCTAAAGAAGCATCAAAACTAAAAATAGGGAAGCCTTCTTTTTCTAATGTCGTAATAGCTTCAATAACAGCAGGATAACGAGCTAAAACTTCATGGGGAATTTTAGGCAAGCTAATTCTTTCGCTGATAATTCTATTTTTGACATAGCGTTCAAACACTTCAGAAAGCCCTTGTACTCGAGCTTCATTTTGCGTATTTCCTGCTGACATACCATTAGATGCGTAAAGATTTGCAATGATATTAACAGGTATATATACAGGTGTTTTATCTGATTGGCGAATAAACGGTAAGGCACAAATACCACGTTCTGAATTACTTGATTGTAAATCAACCAGTTCACTGCCACATAGCTCACCTTCAGGATCGTAAAATTGACGTAAACGTGCATCTAATAAGCCTTCAGGTACAGCATCATCATCTGTCAGTGGAAACCATTTTTCATTTGGGTAATGAACAAACTCACCTTCTGCAATATCAGCGCCTAGCCAGAAATCAGAAAAGAAATAATTGGTTGAGAGACGTTCAAAATATTCGCCTAATGCTGAAGCCAATGCTGCTTTTTTAGTAGCACCTTTGCCGTTAGTAAAACATAACGGACAATCTTTATCACGAATATGAACAGACCAAACGTTAGGAACAGGATTTAACCATGAAGCTTCTTCAATGTTAAAACCTAACTGAGTTAATTTTTGCTGAAAGCTAGCGATAGAGTCTTCCAGTGCGGCATCTTTGCCGGGAATAAATGTTTGTGACATGGCAGGTTTCATCAATATTTTACGAGTGATAGTTAGGGGCACATGATACTGAAATCGTCGCTAATGCACTAATTATTTCTCGTATCGGTTGATTTTAAATAACATTCCTTATCATTAATGCACTAATATATTAGTTCTTTTGATAAATTCGTTCTATTTATCACGGAATTACTAATAATAAATCATCATAATTGGACGCGATTTTATAGACTCATAAGGATTAAAAAATGATAAGAAAAACATTGCTAGCCAGCTTATTAACCGTAATTAGTGGTACCGTTTTTGCTTTACCTAATGTGACAATCCTCGCAACTGGGGGAACCATCGCAGGTGGTGGAGACTCTGCCACTTCTTCAAGCTACACAGCAGGAAAATTAGGCATTGATACATTGATTAATGCCGTACCTGAGGCAAAAAAAGTCGCTAACTTAACAGGCGAGCAAGTGGTTAATATTGGTTCGCAAGATATGAACGACCAAGTGTGGTTAAAACTGGCGAATAAAATTAATACGGATTGTGATAAAACAGACGGCTTTGTGATAACCCATGGTACAGATACGATGGAAGAGACCGCCTATTTTCTTGACTTAACCACAGCATGTAAAAAACCGGTGGTGATGGTAGGGGCAATGCGCCCAGCAACAGCATTAGGTGCTGATGGTCCATTAAACCTCTATAATGCCGTAGTGGTGGCGAGTGATAAAGCATCTGAAAATCGTGGTGTATTAGTTACCATGAATAATTCGGTAATTAGTGGTAAAGATGTTGTCAAAATGAATACGACAGAAGTGCAAGCATTCCAGCCGATTAATGCGGGTGCTCAAGGTTATGTTCACGATGGTAAAGTACACTATTACACTGCTGCAACACCGCGCGCTGAGAAAGTTGCCTTTGATGTCAGCAAATTAACCGAATTACCAAAAGTAGGTATTGTTTATAACTATGCTAATGCATCTGATTTACCGGCTAAAGCGTTTATAGATAACCACTTTAAAGGTATTGTTAGTGCAGGTGTCGGCAACGGTAATTTATATTCTGACATCTTAAATACTTTAGCTGATGGTGTAAAAAAAGGTGTTGTTGTGGTTCGTTCAAGTCGTGTTCCGGTTGGATTTACCACACAAAATGGTGAAGTAGATGATGCAAAATATGGCTTTATTGCTTCAGAACGTTTAAATCCACAGAAAGCAAGAGTGTTATTACAGTTATCTTTGACAGAAACACAAGATCCCGCCACGATCCAAGAAAACTTTGAAAAATATTGATTAGATTTTTTGTTTTTTAGTTAAATCAGAAAACCATCCGCTGATGCATAGCAGATGGTTTTCTTTGCTAAAGATTATTTTATTTTGAGTAATTTAATATAAAATTGGACACCTTCTCTATTATTTTGAATATTGCTTATATTCTTATCGCGTGTGTGTAACCGCTCTGTCATGATAATACCATCATTTATCAGATTGCTATCCTCACTAATATTTAAAGTTAAGTTTTTCATTAGGCTAATAGTATCTTTGGGTATTAATCCTATATATATACCACTGTATATATTATTAGTTTTGCCTGTATTAAGCCAATATGGCATGCCAATAGTTCCACTTTCCATATTGTGGAAGAAAGACCCATTTTTCAGATCTAAATATCCGTTTCTAGCGAGAATATATCCATGGTTATTAAATATTGTTTTATTTAGATTAAGTTGTATAGCATTTTTACTACGGTTACTACTTTCTAAACTACCATAATTATAAATAGTAGTATCAGAAGCATTGATAATGATATTTTTAGAAGAGATTAAACCTTGTTTTTTAGGATCACCATTTTTATCACCTAATATTATCTGACTGGGGAGATTATCTCTTTTTATATTTGAGCGCATAGCGTATTCTTGTTTTAAGATACTTTCGTCTTCTTTAATTATTACTTCTTCTTTACCTGAATGAATAATTATATCTTTTTTAGAAGATATAAATCCGTTTTCTAACTTAATGTTATTAGATATGATATTAAGTTTATTAAAAGAATGACTAGAACTACGGTCATTTTCGTTACTGAATACAATTTTTCCAATATGATCAATTGATTTTCCACCCATATATCCTTTATTTGTGGGAGCGATAGATTTTTCTAAGCGGTAGCCGATTAATTCATCATTATTATTGATAACAGGTTTCCCAGTTGTTAACGTTTCTTGTAAGGTATTCGAAAAACTACAATTATGGCATTCAATACCATTTGGGTTGGCTATAACAACATGAGCTGCATTGCCAACTACCGCGATATTTCCCGATAAGAGTGACGTTGCTCCATTAACCACTTCATTAATAATAGTCTCAGCGGCAACCTCTTTATTATTTAAAATAATGCCAGCATCAGTTACATGAAATCTATCATATTTATTATAAGAAATGCCTTTGGAATTTTTTGGTGCTATTAATATTTCTGCTTGATTATGATTGGTTTCATTGGGTTTAACGGTTGTTGAAGAATCTTGATTAATAAAAACAAGATTAGAATAATGTTTATTATATTCATAGTTAGGCTGTACTACGGCTTGGCATATTGATGGTGTGTATATTACGCCAATTATTATTGCATTTCTTAATTTCATATATTTACCCTTGTATATTATTTAGGGCTAATTTATCGATATTAAAAACACAAATAAAGATAGTCAGGTTTAAAAGGCGTTTATTTATAAAAAATAAAAAGGCTATTTTTTTAATAGCCTTTTGGGTTATATGTTATTAATGTTTTCTTATATTGGAAACAACGTTTTTTGCAGTAATAAATGCAATCAGTGGGGTAATAGAAAATACAATAAATAACCAATGGGCTGCATTTTGTGCGCCAGCAATACCTCCGGGGTTGGTTAATCCTGCCATATTTACAACAGTACCTGAAATGGCAGCACCTACAGCGGTTGAAAATAGCTGAATAGTAGTGATTGACGTCGCCGCTTTTTGCGCTTCTTCCCCTTGAGAAACCTGTAATACACGAGTGAGATAATGAGGCCACGCCATGCCAATTCCTGCACCTGTAAAAAAGAGGGCTAGACAAATAATAATCACTTGCCCATAAGGTAAAAGGAGATAATTTGAAATTAATAAGCCAAGAACAATTATGGCAGTAAAGTTAATGGCAGGGCCGATACGCATAAGACGCTGAGCAATACTGCTTGATTGAGATGAAGAGATAATAGCCGAAAAAGACCAACCAGCACCGACTAAAGCAGCTAAATAACCGGAAAGTAATGGAGTAATACCATGGATCATTTGTAAAAAATAGGGCACAAATACTTCTGTCTGAACACTTATTCCTAGCAATGCCATAGTCAGATAAATAGGGGATAGTGGGGCTGAAAAAGAGAATGTTCCTTTAGGAAAAAGCCCATCATGAGATCTCTTATCGATATAAATTAATAATAAGATAAAAATAATTGCTAATAGAAAAGATAAAATATGATATAGCGTAACTTGATACAAGCTACCGATTGAGATAGATAACACTGCTAATATTAATAAGGTAAGTTGTAGGTAGGGAAGTGATGTTTTTTTGTTAGCAATATCAGCACTGTTTTCCTTAGGAAGGATAGTAAACAATAGAATAGCATAAGGAATGCCTACACAAAGAATAGACCAAAAAGCACCTCGCCAAATATTATATTCTGCAAATATTCCTCCTAATGCGGGACCCAGCAACGTTGATATTCCCCACATACTGGACATTAACGCCATAGCTCGAGACCATAATGGTTGCGGAAACATCACCCTGACCAATGAATAAGCTAAAGCCAGTAACATTCCGCCCCCCGCACCTTGAATAAATCGGCCAACCAACAAGATTGGCATTGAAGGGGCGGTAGCACAGATAATAGAGCCTGCTAAAAAGCAGAGTGTGGCAAATAAGTAGCTATTACGTGGCGCGAGCAAAATTAATAAACGAGAAGTCAACGCTGAAGAGAGAATGGATGCCAAAATAAAAACGGTGGTATTCCATGCATATAAATTAAGCCCACCGATATCACGAACAATAGAAGGTAGGGTGGTAATGGTGATATAGACATTAATAGCATGTAATGCCACTCCCCCTGCTAAAGCGAGTGATTTTAGACTATTTCGTCCTTTAAGTAGCATTCCCCAGCTCGCATCTTCCTTTTTATACTGACTCCCCGACATAAAATACTCCTAACGATTATTTTTGTGTGCTACACATAATACGTAAGTTTACAAAAGTCATTGCGCCAATTAGAGGAGAATGATACAACCGATAGAGGTCGTTTTGTCAAAACATATTCAGATAGGGTGAATTTGAATGAGTCAGGTATATAACTTTAGTGCAGGTCCGGCCATGTTACCGGCAGAAGTTCTTCGTCGTGCAGAATTAGAATTATGCAACTGGCACGGATTAGGGCGTTCTGTTATGGAGATCAGCCACCGCAGTAAAGAATTTTTGGAGGTTGCCCATCAGGCAGAGCAAGATCTACGGGATCTACTCAATGTACCAGAAAATTATAAAATTCTGTTCTGTCATGGTGGCGCTCGTGGTCATTTTGCGGCATTACCGCTTAATTTATTAGGTGAGAAAACCACCGCTGATTATATCGATGGAGGATATTGGGCTAAAAGTGCTGCCGATGAAGCGGAAAAATATTGTTCACCTAATATCATTAAAATAAAGACAGAAATTGACGGTAAAATCGCGGTTAAACCAATGAAAGAGTGGCAATTAAGTGATAATGCAGCCTATGTGCATTATTGCCCAAATGAAACTATCGATGGGATTGCTATCCACGAAGAGCCGGACTTTGATGATAAAAAAATTGTTATTGCCGACTACTCTTCCGCTATTTTATCTCAGCCACTTGATGTTAGCCGTTTTGGTATGATTTACGCTGGAGCACAAAAAAATATTGGTCCTGCGGGGTTAACACTGGTAATTATTCGCGAAGATTTACTGGGTAAAGCACGTAAAGAAACCCCTTCAGTATTTGATTACACAGTACTGGCTGAAAATGACTCTATGTTTAATACACCGCCGACTTTTGCTTGGTACTTATCAGGCATGGTGTTTAAATGGTTAAAAGAGCAAGGTGGCTTGCAAGAGATAGCAAAACGCAATTATGAGAAAGCGACACTGCTTTATAGTGCGATTGATAACAGTGATTTCTATATTAACCGTATTGCAACAGAAAACCGCTCTTTGATGAACGTACCTTTCCAAATGTCTTCTCCTGCTTTAGATGCGGTTTTCTTAAAAGAAGCTGAAGAGCAAGGATTAGTTGCGCTGAAAGGGCACCGTGTTTCAGGCGGTATGCGTGCATCTATTTATAACGCAATGCCTTTTGCTGGTGTACAAGCATTAGTTGATTTTATGGCTGATTTTGAGCGTCGCCACGCTTAATGGTTACCTTTTCACTGCTGCAAAACCTGTCTTATTGGCAGGTTTTCTGATAATTAAAGCACAGAGAGCCAACAACTGTTATCTCTGTGCCAATATGGCAAATAGATAAATATTAATTACGATAATCATACTATTTGACATTATTACACAGCATCTCTACCTATTTTGACTTATCTAGCGGAGCTTTTACCTGTTTATGGAATCGTTGACATTACAACCCATCGTACATATTGAAGGCACTATCAATTTACCCGGATCAAAAAGTGTCTCTAACCGTGCACTTTTATTGGCAGCTTTAGCCAAGGGAAAAACGCGTTTAACTAATTTATTAGATAGTGATGATATTCGTCATATGCTCAATGCATTAACTGCCTTAGGGGTACAATATCAATTATCAAATAATAATACGGTATGTGATATTGAAGGGTTAGCAGGTTCTTTTCATCCCCAGCAGCCACTTGAGCTTTTTTTAGGCAATGCAGGAACAGCGATGCGCCCATTGGCGGCAGCTTTAAGCCTCGGAGAGCACGATATTGTTCTTACGGGTGAGCCTCGTATGAAAGAGCGTCCTATTGGTCATTTAGTGGATGCGTTACGTCAAGGGGGGGCAAAGATTGATTATCTTGAACAAACGGACTATCCGCCGCTACGTGTTTGTGGGGGATTTTCGGGCGGGAGTGTTGATGTTGATGGCACCGTTTCCAGCCAATTTCTGACCGCATTACTAATGATGGCGCCTTTAGCTCAGCAAGACACCACTATTACCATTAAAGGTGAATTAGTCTCTAAACCTTATATTGATATCACGTTAGCCTTGATTAACACTTTTGGTGGAGAAATTGAAAATCAAAACTATCAGCGTTTTATGATTAAAGGTGGTCAACAATATCAATCTCCAGGTAAATATTTGGTTGAAGGCGATGCATCTTCTGCCTCTTATTTTTTGGCGGCAGCCGCCATTAAAGGAGGGATCGTGCGAGTGACCGGCATTGGTAAAAATAGCTTGCAAGGTGATATCCATTTTGCGTCTGTGCTTGAAAAAATGGGGGCTACAATACGTTGGGGTGACGATTATATAGAGTGTGAACGTGGCAAGTTAAAAGGGATAGATATGGATATGAATACTATTCCTGATGCGGCAATGACGATTGCTACGACAGCGCTTTTTGCTGAGGGTGAAACGACTATCCGTAATATCTATAACTGGCGGGTAAAAGAGACTGACCGTCTATCTGCCATGGCGACAGAATTACGTAAAGTTGGTGCGATGGTTGATGAAGGTCGCGACTACTTAACTGTGATACCGCCTAAACAGTTAACGACGGCTGAAATAAAAACCTATAATGATCACCGGATAGCTATGTGTTTTTCACTTGTGGCATTGTCTAACACGCCGATTACCATTCTTGATCCTGGCTGCACGGCAAAAACATTCCCTGACTATTTTGAAAAACTAGCAAGTATTTCTCATGCAAAAGTTTAATTAAAATAGCATCAATTAAATCGATAGTATTGGCTTTTCTCTAGTACGATACTATCGATTTTCTTAATTTAAGCGTGTTTTTATTCTATAAATAAGTAGATTAATAAAAAATTATCTTTAAAAAGCACTGCTTGTTTTTAACTGCTTGTTTCCTCCTCTACATAGTATGCGTATAATGACGCGCAATATATTAATACTGTTTTTCTCTGTTTAGAGCTTATGTTGTATGACACCGTAGGTTCACGGCAGTAAATATGGAAAAACAGTGCCCATGAAAAGGAGAAACTCATGGCGGTTATCGTCCCTGTAATTACTGTTGATGGGCCTAGCGGAGCAGGTAAAGGAACATTGTGTCAAGCATTAGCAAAAGCCTTTGGTTGGCATTTACTTGATTCCGGTGCTATTTACCGTGTATTAGCATTAGCAGCATTACATCATCATGTGGACATTACATCAGAAGATGCATTAGTGCCTTTAGCGGCGAATTTGGATGTGCGCTTTATACCTAATGACAATGGTTTAAGTGTTATTCTTGAAGGTGAAGATGTTTCAACCGAAATTCGTACTGAAACCGTTGGCAACACAGCGTCACAAGCAGCAACGTTTCCTCGCGTAAGAGAAGCATTATTACGCCGTCAGCGTGCATTTCGTACTGCACCGGGATTAATTGCTGATGGCCGAGATATGGGCACAATCGTTTTTCCTGATGCGCAAGTAAAAATATTTCTTGATGCCAGTGCGCAAGAGCGTGCACGTCGTCGCATGTTACAGTTGCAGGAGAAAGGCTTTAATGTTAACTTTGAACGCCTTTTATCCGAGATAAAAGAGCGTGATTATCGTGATAGAAATCGCGCAGTAGCGCCTTTGGTTGCGGCAAAAGATGCATTAATTCTCGATTCAACAAGCTTATCTATTGATGAAGTTATTGAAAAATCGTTAGCTTATGCGAAAAAAATCTGCAATTAACAGCGTAATTCGTTTTTATTTCGTTTATACTAGGTAATTATTAAAATCGGGTTGACGTGTTAATGAATACACAATAATGCCCGATGACCTTGTCACAAAGGATGTAACGAGGTATGTGAAACAACCCCATTCGGCCGGATGCTAAATGGACGTTAATTAAATTTACTTGAAGATCATTAACATGACAGAATCTTTTGCTCAACTCTTTGAAGAATCCCTAAAAACAATCGAAACTCGTCCAGGTGCAATCGTTCGTGGCGTTGTTGTTGCTATCGATAAAGACGTTGTTCTGGTTGATGCAGGTCTGAAATCAGAATCTGCGATTCCTGTAGAACAATTCAAAAACGCGCAAGGCGAATTAGAAATCCAAGTGGGTGACGAAATTGACGTTGCTCTGGACGCGGTTGAAGATGGCTTCGGTGAAACCGTTCTGTCTCGTGAGAAAGCTAAACGTCACGAAGCGTGGCTGATGCTGGAAAAAGCTTACGAAGAAAACGAAACTGTTGTTGGTATCATCAACGGTAAAGTTAAAGGTGGTTTCACTGTTGAACTGAACGGCATTCGTGCGTTCTTACCGGGTTCACTGGTAGACGTTCGCCCAGTTCGCGATACAACTCATCTGGAAAACAAAGAGCTTGAGTTCAAAGTCATCAAATTAGACCAAAAACGTAACAACGTTGTTGTGTCTCGTCGTGCGGTTATCGAATCTGAGAACAGCGCAGAACGTGATCAACTGTTAGAAAACCTGCAAGAAGGCATGGAAGTTAAAGGTATCGTTAAGAACCTTACTGACTACGGTGCATTCGTTGATCTGGGCGGTGTTGACGGCTTACTGCACATCACTGATATGGCTTGGAAACGTGTTAAACACCCAAGCGAAATTGTCAATGTTGGCGACGAAATCACTGTTAAAGTCCTGAAATTCGACCGTGAGCGTACTCGCGTATCATTAGGTCTGAAACAACTGGGCGAAGATCCATGGGTAGCTATCGCTAAACGTTATCCAGAAGGTACTAAACTGACTGGTCGTGTAACTAACCTGACTGACTATGGTTGCTTCGTAGAAATCGAAGAAGGCGTTGAAGGTCTGGTACACGTTTCTGAAATGGATTGGACTAACAAAAACATTCACCCATCTAAAGTTGTTAACGTTGGTGATGTTGTTGAAGTTATGGTTCTTGACATCGATGAAGAACGTCGTCGTATTTCACTGGGTCTGAAACAGTGTAAAGCAAATCCATGGCAGCAATTCGCAGAAACTCACAACAAAAACGACCGTGTTGAAGGTAAAATCAAGTCTATCACTGACTTCGGTATCTTCATCGGCTTAGACGGTGGTATTGACGGTCTGGTTCACTTATCTGACATTTCTTGGAATGTTGCAGGTGAAGAAGCTGTTCGTGAGTACAAAAAAGGCGACGAAATCGCTGCAGTAGTACTGCAAGTTGACGCTGAGCGTGAGCGTATCTCTCTGGGCGTTAAACAATTATCAGAAGATCCATTCAATAATTACCTGTCTGCTCACAAAAAAGGTGCTATTGTTTCTGGTAAAGTAACTGCTGTTGATGCTAAAGGCGCAACTGTAGAATTAGCTGACGGCGTTGAAGGTTACCTACGTGCTTCAGAAGCTTCACGTGACCGCGTTGAAGATGCAACTCTGGTTCTGAATGTTGGCGATGCTGTAGAAGCTAAATACACTGGTGTTGACCGTAAAAACCGCGTTATCAACCTGTCTGTTCGTGCTAAAGACGAAGCAGATGAGAAAGACGCTATCGCTTCTGTAAACAACAAAGAAGAAGCTGGTTTTTCAAACAACGCTATGGCTGAAGCTTTCAAAGCAGCTAAAGGCGAATAATTTAAGTTATTAACGGAAGGCAACGAGAGTCGTTGCCTATTTATCGGTAGTCTAGGGAGGTAATATGACCAAGTCTGAGTTAATCGAGAGACTTGCAGGCCTACAATCTCATCTTTCGGCTAAGACGGTTGAAGAAGCTGTAAAAGAAATGCTTGATCATATGGCTGATACTTTGGCTGATGGTGAGCGTATCGAAGTCCGCGGATTCGGCAGTTTTTCTCTACACTACCGTGCGCCGCGTACGGGTCGTAACCCGAAAACTGGTGATAAGGTAGAGCTGGAAGGTAAATACGTTCCACACTTTAAGCCAGGTAAAGAGTTACGTGACCGTGTAAATATTTATACGGAATAATAGTTTCCTATCAAATAGGCATAAAGTTAGTAAACTTTTTCAAAAACGGTGCTTCGGTGCCGTTTTTTATTGGGTTATCGGTTGGTATTAAGTTACGTTCTACTATTCTCTATTCTCTATTCTCTATTCTCTATTCTCTATTCTCTATTCTCTATTCTCTATTCTCTATTCTCTATTCTCTATATTCTTTATCACTTCTCTATATTCTCTTTATTAGCGATTATTGTAAGACATTGGGCTTACCTTACGTGATCTTTATCTATTTGGCTTGAGTTAATTTTGATATTTGCCGTTATTCCATCACTTTTTAGAACAACTTCGCAAAAAATAGTGTATGCGCTTAAAACGAAAGTTTTTATTAAAAGAGAGTTCGAAAAAAATACGATTTTAACTATCTTAGGTAACAATTTAACAGCATGATATTACAAGAAAAAATTAATTATATGGATGTAAAATATGATTTTATTAGCCAAGATAAAATATATTTATAGAAATAAAATAGTGTTAATAAAATGGCATTATCTATATGCTAAATATATTGCAATGCTAGGGCTAAAACCTCTTAATATAGATTATCTTGCCGTTATCATTATATTAAGTTGCTTACCTTTACTTATTCAACGTGAAACACTGAGTTTACCCCTGAGTTATACACTGATTATCGTAGGGGTATTGTTATATTTAATTCCTTTTTCATACTTACGTTTTTTGTTGCTATTACTCTATTTTTGGTGCTATGCAAACAGTACTGCCTCTTCTTTAATGGCCAAAACCTCTCAACTTGCTGACACCATTGCCACAATAGAAAGCGCAATTCTAGAATATCGTCGATTGCCGGATAGCAATATAATGATTAAAGTTGCTATTCCTAAACAGCATCTCTTTTCTGCTAAGCTCTATGCCAATATATATTGGCGTCATCCGCCTAAAAATGTCGTAGTCGGGCAAACATGGCTGTTTAAAATTCACTTTCGTGCAGTACATGGTTATTTAAATGAGGGAGGATTTGACAGCCAAAAATATGCCGTTTCAGTAAGAGAAACATTGTCAGGAAAAATATTATCAGCCACATTAACGAATTCTCACCTTCCTATTTATACTCAATTTATTCACTATCTTTCATCTCATTGGCAAGCCACAAAAAATAGTGGCGAAATCACAGCATTAGTGTTAGGTGATAAACGAGGTATTTCTGCTGAAAATAAAATACTTTATATGAAAACAGGTATTTCGCACCTTATTGTGATTTCAGGACTGCATATTGGCCTTGCTGCTCTGTTTGGTTGGCTGATGGCGAGAGGAGTACAATATCTTTTCCCAACGCAATGGATTAACCCACAATTTCCTTTGGTTATTAGTTTAGGTTGTGGTGTTTTTTATGCGGCTTTATCAGGATGGGGGATCCCCGCAACCAGAGCGATAATAGGCCTAACTATTTGGGTTTTACTCCATTGGCGTAGTGGACTTTTTTTACCTTGGCAGTGGGCGATTTGGAGTGCGGCAGTGATTTTATTGCTTGATCCGCTTGCCATATTATCCGCTAGTTTTTGGTTATCCTTTTCTGCAGTATTTGCCATCATTGTTTGGTATTGGCTCTATCCATTAAATAAAAGATTTAGCCAGCAAAAACGTTGGTTTGTTATTAGACTCATTCATTTGCAACTAGGGCTATTGATCATCTTATTACCTTTTCAATACTACTTATTTGGTGGTGGTAATCTTTTTAGCTTGCTTGTTAATTTATGGGCTGTGCCTATTATTTCGTTTATTACCGTACCACTTATTATGTGTGGGCTATTTACTGTCTTTTTACCTGTTCTACAACCTATTATTTGGTCATGGGTTGATCAGTCTATCAATTGGGCATTTTTCTGTGCGCCTTATTTTCTTGCGTATTGGCAACCCTGTGGCGCTGTCCCCTGGTTATTTGCATTAAGCGGTATTATGACTCTTTTAGTTATCAAAATGAGCTGGTGGCGTCATCATGTGATTATTTTGATCACTATTGCTACTTTTTTATATTGTGAACTGTCTTTCTCTAAACGTTATGATTGGCGAATAACCATGTTAGATGTTGGACATGGTTTAGCTATTATTATTGAAAAAGAGGGAGAAGCGGTTATCTATGACACAGGGATACGCTGGAAAAGTGGTGGCACTATTGCTAAAAATGTCATTATTCCCTATCTAACGCATCATCGATTACAGCCTGTTGCCATGATAATTAGCCATGATCACCTTGATCATACTGGTGGTATTGACGACTTATTACGTGCTTATCCCAAGTTAACTATCCGTAGTAGCTTTGACAATCCCCAACATTTACCGTGTTTACAAGGGGGAGTATGGCAATGGAAAAACCTTACTTTCAACGCGCTCTGGCCGCTGACATTATCTCGCTCACCTAAAAATAATGATTCTTGTGTGATTTCATTAACGGATGGTAACAGTGTTATTTTATTAACCGGCGATCTGGAAAAAGAGGGGGAAGCGCAACTACTGAGAAGGAAAAAAGCCTATTTAAAAGCGGATATTTTACAAGTTCCTCATCATGGTAGCCAAACATCATCCACATTGGCGTTTATTCAAGCAATATCACCAAAATATGCACTAGTTTCTGCTGCACGTTATAGCCCTTGGCGTTTACCTTCTGATAAAGTACATAACCGTTATAAAAAAGAGGCCATTGATTGGCTAACAACATCGATAAATGGGCAAATTTCTATCGAGTTTAAACACGGAAAGATTGATGTATACACCTATAGACGAGATATTTTACCTCGTTGGTATCATCAGTGGTTTGGTGTTTTGACGTTTCCCGAGTAGAATAGCCCGCTATTTATTAAAAGTTTGGTAATATATATGAATGATATAGACCTATCAACGTGGCAAACATTTCGACGCTTATGGCCGATGATTCGGATCTTTAAAGCGGGGTTGTTTGCTGCAGCAGGCGCATTAATCATAAATGCGGGTGTTGATGCATTTATGATCTCTTTATTGAAACCTCTGCTTGATGAAGGCTTCGGTAAAGCAAGTAATGATGTATTAAAATGGATGCCTTTAGCCGTTATTGGCCTGATAGTTCTGCGTGGTATATCTAACTTTATTTCTAGTTACTGCCTTTCTTGGGTATCAGGAAAAGTCGTGATGAATATGCGCCGTCGGCTGTTTTCTCATATTATGGGAATGCCGGTGAGCTTTTTTGATCAGCAATCTACAGGTACGTTATTATCACGTATTACCTATGATTCAGAACAGGTCGCTTCATCTTCATCAGGGGCTTTGATCACTGTTGTCCGTGAAGGGGCTTATATCATCGGCTTATTTGGCTTGATGTTCTACTATAGCTGGCAGTTATCACTTATCTTGATTGTGATCGCACCTATTGTGGCGGTGGTGATCAGAATGGTATCAACACGCTTTAGAACCATCAGTAAGCGTATCCAAAATAGTATGGGGCAGGTGACAACAAGTGCTGAACAAATGCTTAAAGGCCATAAAGAAGTCTTAATTTTTAATGGTCAAGAAGTTGAGAATAAGCGCTTTAATCATGTTAGTAACCATATTCGTCGCCAAGGTATGCGTATGGTGGTGGCATCTTCTATATCAGATCCCATTATCCAGCTTATTGCTTCTTTTGCTTTAGCCTTTGTTTTATATGCAGCCAGTTTTCCTGAGATTATGGATACCCTGACTGCAGGGACAATTACGGTGGTCTTCTCTTCAATGGTCGCTTTAATGCGCCCATTAAAATCATTAACTAACGTTAATGCTCAATTCCAACGAGGCATGGCTGCTTGCCAAACATTATTTGCTATCCTTGATATGGAACAAGAGAAAGATACCGGCACCCTTGAGCTGAAAAAACCAACAGGTGATATTGAGTTCCGTAATGTCACTTTCCAATATATCACCAAAGATACACCTGCTTTGAAAAATCTGTCCTTCACTATTCCTGAAGGGAAAACAGTGGCACTAGTAGGGCGTTCAGGCTCAGGTAAATCTACTATTGCAAACCTCCTCACTCGTTTTTATGACGTTAACGAAGGGGAGATTTTGATCAATGGTCACGATATTCGTGATTACACATTAAGATCACTACGTAATCAGGTTGCGTTAGTTTCACAAAATGTGCATCTGTTTAATGAAACGGTAGCAAACAATATTGTTTATGCTTGTGAAGACCAATATACCCGTGAGGATATCGAGAAAGCGGCTAAAATGGCTCATGCTATGGACTTTATCCAAAAATTAGATAATGGTCTCGATACTGAAATTGGTGAAAATGGCGTGTTGTTATCAGGTGGTCAGCGTCAACGTATTGCCATTGCAAGGGCACTATTGCGTGATGCGCCTATTCTTATCTTAGATGAGGCAACTTCAGCATTAGATACTGAATCAGAGCGGGCAATTCAAGCTGCACTTGATGAACTGCAAAAAAATAGAACATCATTAGTGATTGCTCACCGTCTATCAACCATTGAAAAAGCAGATGAAATTTTAGTGATTGAAGATGGGGAAATTGTTGAACGTGGTGCTCATCTTGATTTAATTGAGCGAAAAGGCGTTTATGCTCAGCTACACAGGATGCAATTTGGCAAATGATTGAGCGGATTTGGTCTGGTAAATCGTGGTGTTACCTTCTTTTATTGCCTTTTTCATGGCTCTATGGGGCGATCAGCCTTTTTAGGCGTTTTGCCTATAAACAAGGCTGGTTGTCCTCATGGAAATCCCCCGTACCTGTTGTTGTGGTAGGTAACTTAACGGCAGGAGGTAATGGTAAAACACCAGTGGTGATTTGGCTTGTTGAGCAATTAAAAGCACAAGGCTTTAAACCTGCGGTTGTTTCTCGTGGTTATGGCGGGAAATCAGACCAATATCCTTTATTATTGTCGCCAGAAACACAGCCGGCCGTCGCAGGAGATGAACCGGTTTTAATTTATCATCGCACTGGCGTACCTGTTGCCGTTGCACCTTCTCGCAGTGATGCGGTCAAAGCGCTATTAGCGCAATATGATCTTGATATTATTATTACTGATGATGGATTACAGCATTATGCCCTACAGCGAGATTATGAAATCGTCGTTATTGATGGACAACGGCGTTTTGGTAATGGCTGGTGGTTGCCCGCAGGGCCGATGAGAGAGCGCGCTCATCGTCTTGATTCTGTTGATGCGGTTATTGTCAATGGTGGTGATTGTCAAGCGAATGAAATAGCGATGAGTTTAGAGGGAGAAATCGCGGTAAATCTAAAGACAGGTGAGAAAAAAGCTATTACTGAGTTGGGTAATGCAGTTGCTATGGCAGGGATTGGTCATCCTCCTCGTTTCTTTAATTCCTTGCAAGATAAAGGGGTTAAGTTAATTGCGACTAAAGCCTTTAATGATCATAGTGAATATACCCTACAAGAGTTACAAATACTGACGCCTCACCAAGAGCCTCTGATTATGACAGAAAAAGACGCAGTTAAATGCCAGCATTTTGCGCAAAACAACTGGTGGTATTTGCCTGTCAGTGCGGTATTGGAAGATCTATCTGTGCTAAATCAAGTCAGCCAATTAGTGACAACGCGAAAAAAACTTGTATATGATCTGAAACAATGATATTTATAATGGAAATCAGGATAGCGTTACATAAAGATTACCTACCCACTAATCGCATACCGCTTTTGTCGTAGTTCAATTTAACTCGCTAATACCCTATCTACTCAAAAGCCTTGTGTGGAGAGTTTTTAGATCTTTATTGTAGAGTTAATATTGTTATGCTGTGGATATTATTCGTGTTTGATAGTTAAAATGCTTTCGAATAGAAATTACTTTAACATTTATATCAAGCAAGTTTATTGATAGGTACAGGCTACAATATAGAATATGTCATATATTTGTCATGAATATTTTGTAGTTTAGTGTCTGTTCAATAAATAGTTATCTAATTTAGCTATCACGATTTTGAACATTTATATTGAATAATAAAATGCACTACTTAAATTAATGTGTTCAGAATTTAATGGGGTTTTATATAAGAAGACTTAATAAAAAGTAGAATGCATGTGTATAGAAGATAAAAACTATACAAAGAACAAAAGGAGTTTATCTATCATGACATTACAATTAAGAATGGGTCGCGTAAAATGGTTTGACAATAATAAAGGATATGGTCTTATTGTTGCAAAAGATCTTGAACAAGATATTTACGTCAATAAAAAAGCGATTGCCAATACAAAAAATAAAGCACTAACCGAAGGCCAAGACGTTGAGTTTTCTGTTATCAAAACAGCAGCAGGTCTAGAAGCCGCTGATGTTATCGGGTTCTAAATAGTCGACACCTATAATAAATGGGCAAGACCATGTTTTAACCTATTGATTTAATTAAAATCTATCATTACGTTGATGCAAAAAGGATAAAATAAGACGTTATCACTGATTGCTCAAGGTAATATAAAATGGTTGCCACGTTAATTAGAATGCAATAAAGATAATAAAAAGGTTAAATTATTATCAATAAAAGCGGAATGTAATTCTTTATTAATGATGTTGCAGACAAAACGATAAAAGGCCACATTATTGTGGCTTTTTTGTTGCTTATAGTGAAAAAGAAAATAGTAAATTTATTAATAGAGAAAATATTTAGCGAATAATTACCAAACCCGCGGTGTAGAGTATTAACGCTGATCCTTCCTTATGATATCCTTTTATCCTATAACATGATTAACCCTTGTGAGGGACAAAATGGATCACCGCTTACTCGAAATTATTGCTTGCCCAGTTTGCCATGGCAAACTTATCTTTGATAAAGAAAATTCAGAGCTTATCTGCAAAATTGATCATCTCGCTTATCCTGTTCGTGACAATATTCCGGTTCTACTAGAGAATGAAGCCAGAGAGTTGTCATTAGAAGAGGAAAAATAACCTAATGTTTACGGTCATTATCCCAGGTCGATATGCGTCGACTCGGTTACCCGGTAAGCCACTTGCTGATATTCATGGCAAACCGATGATTGTTCGTGTTATGGAACAAGCAAAGCGTTCAGGTGCTAAACGTGTCATTGTTGCAACTGATAACTTAGATGTGGTTCGTGCTGTTGAACAAGCGGGTGGAGAAGCGTGTATGACCCGTGAAGACCACCACTCAGGTACAGAGCGTTTAGCTGAGGTTATCGAAAAATATCAATTCGCAGATGATGAGATAATCGTTAATGTACAAGGCGATGAACCACTTATTCCACCCGCAATTATTACGCAAGTGGCGGAAAATTTAGCTAATTGTGGTGCAGGTATGGCAACTCTTGCTGTGCCTATCGTCGACTCAAAAGAAGCCTTTAATCCTAACGCTGTAAAAGTGGTTATGGATGCGAAAGGTTTTGCACTGTACTTTTCTCGAGCCACTATTCCTTGGGAAAGAGATCGTTTTAATCTCTCTCATGATGAAATAGGCGAGCATTACTTACGTCATATCGGTATTTACGCTTATCGTGCAGGCTTTATTCGTCGTTATATTACTTGGGAGCCAAGCCCATTGGAGTCTATCGAAATGTTAGAGCAGCTACGTGTATTGTGGTATGGCGAGAAAATCCATGTAGCAAAAGCGCTTGAAGTGCCGGGTGTCGGAGTTGATACTCAAGATGATTTAATTGCCGCGAGAGCTGCTTTTCGGGCACTAAACCAAGAGTTCTAATATTTGCAGTATATTGCAAATTAATGTTTAACGGCACTGGTATTCAGTGCCGTTGTTGTTTTCTACCATCGATAAAAAAGAGGATTGATTACCTTTTTACCTAATGATCTCATTCTTTATGCATTATTTTATGCCATTGTCAGCTTCATTTTTATTCTCAACAACCGCCTCTGCACTAGATGGTTCGCTAGGTTTTATGGTTTGCCAAATCGAGCCGATAAACTCATACCATGCTCGCTCACTATGCTGAAAATAATACGCTGAAGGGGTATATTTTTCCCAAGGATGCAGTGGGGTAGTAATGGCTAGCTGATTAGCTGGTGCAACAATAGGGTGCATACCTCTAGCTAAAAAGAAACGTTCTGCTCGCGCTAAATGGTTTGCTGAGGTCACCAATAAAAAAGGTTGTTTACCGATAAGTTTATCCACTTCATACGCTTCTTCTTCGGTATCTTTAGGTTGGGAAAGGGCGATCGTTTTTTCTGCTGGAACACCTAATGATTGTGCAACTTGTGCAGCCACTTCGGCGCTACTTATTTTATTGACGCCGGCACCACCGGTAAAAATTAAGCTGGCATTAGGATAACGATAATAAAGCCTTACGCCTTCAGCAACACGAAATAAGCTATTATTTAGCAGGTTAGCACTAGGAGCCCATTCAGGGTTATAAGTAAAACCGCCCCCTAAAACGACAATGTAGTTAACATCTTGTGGTGAGTTTTCGCGTAATTCATAACGTGCTTGATACGCTTTTTCACTCGGCATCAATAGAGTATCTGCGACAGGTTGCATGCCTAACAGCGTAAGCAACACAATCACGATAGTGAGTACGCTTTTTCCTGTTTTTTGCCAACGAGTAAACCACAGTAAAATAAGCGCAAAAAAAGCAATTATTAATAACAGTGGTAGTGGCATGATTAGGCTACCAAGATATTTTTTGAGCAAAAACAGCATAAATCTTCCTAAGTTGAGTGAAATGTCAGCAACTGAGAGTAAAAATTTAGTGAAAACTAGGGGATTGATAAAGCATTGTGTCAAAATAGCGTATAAGTATAGTTTTTACTAAATGCTAACGAACAGAAATACTCACTAATTTAGAAATTGTAAAACGATAAACGTTTGAGCGTTAATTTTTTCATTAATAAGCGTTATATTTATACTGCGCTTTGCGAATAATCTGATTCATGGCTTATTTTGTGATTGAAAACAGCCAGTATCATCGAACACTGGTAAAATTGTTGTCTTTGTTTACCTTCAGTACAGTGTCTCATATTTTTGAATTTATCAGAATGCAAAGAGCGCAAGTAACAAGTTGTTATCATGAGGCGTTTTAATGTCAGACCGTAATTTTGACGATATTGCTGATAAATTCTCTCGCAATATCTATGGCACAACAAAAGGAAAAATCCGCCAAGCGGTGATTTGGGATGATTTACAACAATTATTAACTCAACTCCCTGATCGTCCGTTGCGTATTTTAGATGCGGGGGGTGGTGAAGGTTATTTTTCCAGACAACTGGCAAAATTAGGGCACCAGATAATTTTATGTGATCTATCACAAGAGATGCTTAACCGCGCACAAGAAGCGGCTATTGATGAAGGTGTTGTCAATCAAATGACGTTTATTTGTTGTGCAGCACAAGAGATAAACCAGCATCTAGATGATGGTGTTGACTTAATTCTATTCCATGCCGTATTAGAGTGGATCACAGATCAGAAAAACGCCATAAATGTACTTACCGATATGCTACTTCCTAATGGTATCCTATCGCTAATGTTTTACAATGCGAATGGCATTGTCATGAGAAATGCTATTTTGGGAAATTTCCATTTGGCAAATCCGGAAATACCACGCAGAAGAAAACGCTCATTATCCCCACAAAATCCGCTACAACCTGAGGATGTTTATCAATGGTTAGCGTCATTTTCAATGACGATTTTAGGAAAAACGGGAGTGCGTGTTTTTCATGACTATTTGCAAAGTCGTCAGTTGCAAAATAAAGATTTTCCAGCGTTGCTTGCCTTAGAGCAACGCTATTGTCGGCAAGAGCCCTATATCAGTCTGGGGCGTTACATTCATGTCATGGCACAAAAATGTGTAAATTAAGGATGTACTATGAGTGATTTTACCCAGACCGTTCCTGAGTTAGTGTCTTGGGCGAGAAAAAATGATTTCTCTATTTCACTGCCACCGGAAAGATTAGCTTTTTTGATGGCAGTTGCTGTATTAAACAGCGAACGCCTTGATGGCGAGATGAGTGAAGGGGAGTTGATTGATGCCTTTCGAGAGGTGTGTAAAGGCTTTGATCAACCCGCAGAATCAATACAAGTTCGTGCTAATAATGCCATTAATGATATGGTCAAGCAGCGGCTTTTTAACCGTTTTACCAGTGAACTGGTAGAAGGTAATGCGATATATCGTTTAACGCCATTAGGTATTGGCATCAGTGATTACTACATTCGTCAACGTGAGTTTTCATCACTACGCTTGTCGATGCAATTGTCAATTGTGGCAAGTGAGTTAGATTCAGCGGCAAGTGCCGCAGAAGAAGGTGGTGATGCATACCATTGGCATCGTAATGTTTTTGCACCGTTAAAATATTCGGTGGCTGAGATATTCGATAGCATCGATTTATCTCAACGCATTATGGATGAACAGCAAAATATCGTTAAAGAAGATATTGCTGCACTATTAAACCAAGATTGGCAAGCTGCCATTTCAAACTGTGAACAATTACTATCTGAAACCTCTGGGACATTAAGAGAGTTACAAGACACACTGGAAGCGGCAGGGGACAAATTACAAGCAAATCTATTACGTATTCAAGAAGCGAATATGAGTTCAGGCCATGTCGACCAAATAGATACTTTAGTCTTTGAGTTACAAAGTAAACTTGACCGTATTATTAGTTGGGGACAGCAATCTATCGATTTATGGATAGGTTACGATAGGCATGTGCATAAATTTATTCGCACGGCGATAGATATGGATAAAAACCGTATTTTTTCACGTCGCCTACGCCAATCCGTACAAAACTATTTCGACAGCCCATGGGCATTAACTTATGCTAATGCGGATAGGCTATTTGATATGCGTGATGAAGAGCTTGTGTTGCGAGATGAAGAAGTGACCGGGGAATTGCCTGAAGAGCTGGAATATCAGATGTTCAGTGAAGTAAATGAACAAATTGCTCAATGGGTTGAACAAGAGCTGGCTGCTTATAAATTAGAACAACGAGCGTTAGATCTCAGTTCAGTATTAGTTGAGTATCTTAATCGTTATCCACAACAGAAGCATTTTGATGTGGCACGGATTGTCATTGATCAAGCGGTACGATTAGGTGTCGCGCAAGCTGAACTTGCAGGATTGCCAGCAAAATGGGCAGAAATTAACGAATATGGAGCTAAGGTACAAGCGCATGTCATCGATACATACTGAACAATTTATACCAGCTAAATTAGCACAGGCATTAGCGAATTCACTTTTTCCTGAACTGGATAGTCAGCTACGTGCAGGTCGACATATTGGTATAGACTCACTAGATAACCATGCTTTTTTGATGGACTTTCAAGATGAGTTAACAGATTTTTATGCGCGTTATAATGTCGAATTAATTCGAGCACCTGAAGGCTTTTTTTACTTACGCCCCCGTTCAACGACGCTTATTCCTCGTTCAGTGCTTTCTGAAATGGATATGTTGGTCGGCAAAATTCTTTGTTATCTCTACCTTAGCCCTGAACGATTAGCTAATCAGGGGATCTTCACTGTACAAGAATTATTTGATGAATTACGCACACTGGCCGATGAAAGCAAATTGTTACGCTTAGTTAATCAACGCTCAACAGGATCGGATTTAGACCTACAAAAACTGCAAGAGAAAATGAGAACGTCACTTAACCGACTACGTCGTTTAGGGATGATTTCGTTTTTACCCAATGATACGCAACGTTTTTCAATTACTGAATCGGTGTTCCGCTTTGGTGCTGATGTGCGTAGTGGTGACTCTCCTCTTGAAGCGCAAATGCGTATGATCCGCGATGGTGAAGCTATGCCACTAGAGCAAGATAGCGAGCCAAGTGATGACGATGAACAGGAAGATGAGCAATTAGAGTCCAGTGAAGATGATGATGCAGAGGAAGAAAATAAATGATTGAACGAGGAAAATTTCGCTCATTAACATTGATCAACTGGAATGGGTTTTTTGCTCGTACTTTTGATTTAGATGAATTAGTCACGACTTTATCCGGTGGTAACGGAGCGGGTAAATCCACCACCATGGCGGCTTTTATTACCGCGATGATCCCCGATCTGACTTTACTTCATTTTAGAAATACCACTGAAGCCGGTTCAACCAGTGGCTCTCGTGATAAAGGATTATATGGGAAATTACGCCCGGGAGTTTGTTACGCTGTTTTAGATGTGATTAATTCCCGCCATTTACGAGCTGTCGTTGGCGTACGCTTACAACAAGTTGCCGGACGAGATAAAAAGGTTGATATCAAACCTTTTATGATCCAAGGGCTACCTATTGCTGAAAATCCAACAGAAATTTTGACGCAAGCTGTCGATGGACGCCAAGCACGTGTTTTACCACTTAATGAATTAAAAGAAAAAGTAGAAGCAATAGAAGGCGTTGTTTTTAGACAATTTAACTCGATTACTGATTTCCACTCTGTACTCTTTGATTTAGGGGTTATTCCGAAACGTTTACGCTCAGCAAGCGATCGGGCAAAATTCTATCGTCTTATTGAAGCTTCATTATATGGCGGTATTTCAAGTGCCATCACTCGCTCTTTACGCGACTATTTATTACCTGAAAATAGCGGAGTAAGAAAAGCCTTCCAAGATATGGAAGGGGCATTACGTGAAAACCGCATGACCTTAGAAGCTATTCGGGTCACTCAATCCGATCGTGATCTGTTTAAACATTTAGTTACCGAAGCGACCTCGTATGTTGCAGCGGACTATATGCGTCATGCTAATGAAAGACGAGTACACCTTGATCAGGCTCTATCTTTACGTAAAGAGTTGTGGGATCAGCGTAAAGCGATTAACAATGAAGCTTATCGCTTTATTGAAATGGGCAAAGAGTTAGAAGAGCAACAAGCGTTATCGGCTGATTTGGAAACGGATTATCAAGCCGCCAGTGATAGACTTAATCTTGTACAAAATGCGGTACGCCAACAAGAAAAAATCGATCGCTATGTTGCGGATGTTGAAGAAATCACATTCCGTTTAGAAGAGCAAAGTGAAGTTGTTGAAAAAGCAACATCAAAAAAAGAAGAGTTGGAAGCGCGAGTTGGATCTGCGGAAAAAGAAGTTGATGAACTGAAAAGTCAATTGGCAGATTATCAACAAGCGTTAGATGTTCAACAAACCCGAGCTATTCAATATCGTCAGGCGGTACAAGCATTAGAGCGTGCGAAAGCACAATGTGGCATTGATGATTTAGATGAAACCAATGCAGAGTTATGGGCTGAACGTATTCAAGCAAAAATTCAATCCATCACGCATTCATTACTTTCTATGGAGCAGAAACTCGGTGTTTCTGATGCGGCCAAAACACAATTTGATCAAGCCTATAAATTGATCACTTCGATTGTTGGGGAAGTTGAGCGTCAAAATGCGTGGAGTGCGGCTAAAAGCGCATTACGTGAATGGTCATCACATCGTCATCAAGCCGATCGTGTTCACCCTATTCGGATGCAATTAGCTGAATTAGAGCAACGTTTACAGCAAAGAAATAATGCTGAACGTCAACTTGCAGAGTTTAATAAACAGTATGGCAAAAATGTTGAGCCTGATGATCTATTTACTCTACAAGAAGAGCTAGAAGCAAAGATTGAAGAGCTGAGCGATTATGTTAGTGATTCAGGCGAACAGCGTATGCAAATGCGCCAAGAGCTTGATCAACTAAAACAACAAATTGAAAAATTAAGAAAACAAGCGCCAGTTTGGTTTGCTGCACAAGATGCTTTAACGCAACTGTGTGAACAAACGCATCAATCTTTTGAAACAAGCAATCAAGTTACTGAATATATGCAACAGTTACTTGAGAAAGAGCGTGAAGCCACGGTTTTGCGTGATGAAACCGCTGCTCGCAAACAGCAAATTGAAGCTCAAATTGAACGATTAAGTCAGCCTAGTGGGGCTGAAGATGGCCGATTAATTACTTTAGCAGAACGCTTTAACGGGGTTTTATTATCGGAGATTTACGATGATATCACCTTAGATGATGCGCCTTATTTCTCAGCATTATATGGACCTGCACGCCATGCAATTGTGGTACAAGATCTCAGTGCGATCGAAGAGCAGTTAGCTTCTTTAGAAGATTGCCCGGAAGATCTCTATTTTATTGAAGGTGATCCACAATCCTTTGATGATAGCGTATTTAATGCCCAAGAGATGGAAAAAGCGGTACTTATTAAAAGTTCAGATAGGCAGTGGCGCTATTCACGTTATCCAGAAATTCCATTATTTGGCCGTGCGGCACGAGAAAACCAGCTAGAAATATTATCCCGTCAACGAGATGAGCTGTCAGAGCTGTATGCTACACAGGCCTTTGATGTGCAGAAAATTCAACGTGCACACCATGCATTTAGCCAATTTGTTGGGCAACATATTTCAGTGGCATTTGATGCCGATCCTGAAGAAGATATTCGCCAATTAAATCAACGTCGTAATGAATTAGAGCGCGAGTTATCACAATATGAAGAGGGCACTCAGCAACAACGTCAGCATTATGCGCAAGCCAAAGAGTCGCTCAATTTATTAAATAAACTCATTCCTCAAGTCAATTTATTATTGGACGAAACATTAATTGATCGTGTTGAAGAGCTACGTGAAGAGCTTTATAACGCAGAAGAGTCAATGCGTTATTTACAGCGTCATGAGAAAGCATTAACTGCGTTAGAGCCTATAGCCTCGATTTTACAAAGCGATCCACAAGAGCATGATCAATTAACACAAGATTATCAATACGCAAAAGAAGAGCAGCAACGTTATCAACAACAAGCATTTTTGCTGGTGGAAGTGGTTCAGCGTCGTCCACATTTTAGTTATAGCGATGCGGTTGAAATTGTCAGTGAAAATAACGATCTTAATGAAAAATTACGTCGTCGTTTAGAAATGGCTGAAACAGAGCGAGCGACAGCGAGAGAGTTATATCGTCAACAGCAGGCACAATGTGATCAGTTTAATCAAGTACTAGCCTCACTAAAAAGTTCTTTTGATACTAAATCAGAACTATTAAGAGAGCTTGAGCAAGAGATGAAAGAGACTGGCTTGCAAATTGATGCGGGTGCAGAAGCGCGAGCCAAAGAGTTACGTGATCAACGTTATGCTGCGGTGAGTGCTAACCGTACGCGTATTAGCCAACTTGAGCGTGATATTGCGCTTAGTGAAGCTGAACGTGAAAATATGGCGAAGAAAATTCGCAAATTAGAACGTGATTATGGCCAAATGCGTGAACACGTCGTCAGCGCTAAAGCCAGTTGGTGTGCTGTTATGCGCTTAGTGAAAGAAAATGGTATGGAGCGCCGTTTACATCGTCGTGACTTTGCCTATCTTTCAGCGGATGAGCTACGTTCAATGTCGGATAAGGCTCTAGGTGCGTTACGTCAGGCTGTGGCGGATAATGAATATTTACGGGATGCATTACGTCGCTCTGAAGATGCAAAATACCCTGATCGCAAAGTCCAATTCTTTATTGCGGTTTACCAACATTTAAGAGAACGTATTCGACAAGATATTATCAAAACCGATGATCCGGTTGATGCTATCGAACAGATGGAAATTGAATTAGCGCGCTTAACCGAAGAGCTAACCAGTCGTGAACAAAAACTGGCGATCAGCTCTCGCAGTGTGGCAAATATTATTCGTAAAACTATCCAACGTGAACAAAATCGCATTCGTATGCTAAATCAGGGCTTACAAGCGGTTTCCTTTGGTCAGGTTCGTGGTGTACGGTTAAACGTTAATATTCGTGAAAGCCATCAAATCTTACTGGATGTATTATCGGAAGAAGAAGATAGCCAATATCAAGATCTATTTAAAAACCAAAACCTAACCTTCTCTGAAGCGATGGCAAAACTGTATCAACGCTTAAATCCACAGGCTGATTTTGGTCAGCGTATGCCACAAACGGTGGGTGAAGAGCTACTTGATTACCGTAACTATCTTGAGATGGAAGTTGAAGTTAATCGTGGGCCAGAAGGTTGGTTAAAAGCAGAAAGTGGTGCGCTATCAACGGGTGAAGCCATTGGTACAGGTATGTCTATCTTAGTGATGGTGGTTCAAAGTTGGGAAGAAGAATCACGACGCTTAAGAGGAAAAGATATTTCGCCTTGTCGTTTGCTCTTCCTTGATGAAGCCGCACGTTTAGATGCGAAATCTATCGCGACCCTGTTTGAACTGTGTGAACGACTTGATATGCAACTTATCATTGCCGCACCAGAAAATATTAGTCCAGAAAAAGGCACAACTTATAAATTAGTGCGTAAAGTCTTTAATGGAAGCGAGCATGTTCATGTGGTCGGATTAAAAGGCTTTGGGCAACAAAGTGAAAAAGATAACATTTTATCCGAAAATGTTGCAGATAGTTGATGAAGGATCATGATGAGTAAGTGAATAACCTTATAATATAACTTATTGTTTTCATTATTTTATATTTTGGTTATTCATGAGTGTTAATGGCATTTAGTATTTTTATCACAGTTATTAGTACAAATCAGTGTACAAATTTTATAGCGTGACCCCTCAATAAAAAGGGAAGTACTAAATGCCCCTCATCAATTTATATCGATGTTAAAATAATCAATAAAAGTGGAAACAGAGGATAGCGACAGGTTTGAGTGGAACAAAAACATGTGCTTTAAGTCCCATTGATTATTTACATCCCTCATCGCAGTATTGCTGTATTTCATTGAGTAATCTGCCTACATGGAAGCCATCACATACGGCATGATGCACTTGAATTGCTAGTGGCATCAGAACTTTATCTCCCTGCGTATAATATTTACCTATTGTAAATACAGGGGCAAAGAAATTGTTTATATTCGCCACATTCAAGTTAAAACTGGTGAAACTTACCCAAGGATTTGCTGACACAAAAAACATATTTTCGATAAATTCTTTTGGAAAATAGGCTAGATTGTCACCGTATTGCGCTATATCTTCTGAATAAGTTTTCAAAAATTGATTGATATCTTTGTGGTAATAACTCCATAAAGATGAAAATGTTTCGGTCTGTTCATGAAAGATAGTGTACCCAGGGTTAACACTATCCCATATCACCAATTCCCCGTCTTTCATTGCCATGCGGAATTCTGCATGTTTATTTACCAATTGGCTAATGATGTATATAAATGTCGGATAGAATTTGTACCCATTTTGCTTTACGGTTTTTAATAAGGAAGTAATATCCAGTTGAACAGTCTGGCTAAAGGTGCATTGAGCAAAAGACTGAAATGCTTCAAAGTGTTCTTTTCGTCCCCATTGGGATAGATCAACAACAGTATATCCCACTCGCTTTGTGTCCATGTTAGCTTTCCTATTTTCTAATCCAAATTTAAATTAATTGTATATTACTTATAAATTATTAAAACAATTTCGAACCTCTATCTGTAGATAAACCCATAACCTATGATAGGTAATGGGTTTTTCTTGGCTAATTTTAAAATGTTTATTTTTTACCAAAAAATGTTTCAAAAATAACAGAGTCATTGATGTATTCATTTGGGGACGACTTAGATAATAACGGCGCTATCTGCTTTCGTAGATAGTGCGTTATTTTTTCAAAGTGTTAGATAGATCAAAAAATGAAAGTAAACTAACAAAAGAGTACCAGCCTAAATAAAATAACGTGCGCTATATCTCATTTAAATGTAATTATGATGTTTATTATTATCACCTTCTGTGATTAATATAAAAATTAAAGGAAAGAGAATGCGTAAAGTCACACTTACTCTTAGTGCAATTGCGTTGGCGTTAAGTTTAAATGGCGCAGCAATGGCAAAAGTTCATATGCCAGAAGTTGTTAGCCCAGGGGTTACTGTTACTGAACTTGCACACCAGCAACCAATTAAATGGGTTTCTGTTGCAGAAATTGAAAAAAGCTTAGAAGGCCAAGCACCAATGGCGGTAGGTTTTGATATTGATGACACTGTTCTGTTCTCAAGCCCAGGCTTTTATCGTGGTAAACTGGAATATTCTCCAAACGATTTCAGTTATCTGAAAAACCCAGAATTCTGGGAAAAAATGAACAACGAATGGGATAAATTCAGTATGCCTAAACAAGTCGGTATCGATCTTGTTCAGATGCACTTAAAACGTGGTGATACTGTTTATTTCATTACCGGTCGTACACAGACTAAAACAGAGACTGTGACTAAATATGTTCAAGAAGGTTTAAATATTCCTGCAGACAAAATGCAACCTGTTATTTTTGCCGGTGACCAACCTGGCGCAAATAACAAAGTAAGCTGGATGCGCGATCACAAACTGAAAATTTACTACGGTGATGCAGATGCTGATATCGCAGCAGCAGATGAGCTAAATATCCGTGGGATCCGTATCTTACGTGCCGCTAACTCTTCTTACCAGCCGTTACCTAAAGCGGGACAATTTGGTGAAGAAGTGGTTATCAATTCAGAGTACTAATCTGTCTCTGTGCTGTTGACCTTTATTTGTTAGGCGTAGGAAACTACGCCTTTTTTATTTTGGGTTTCTTTATAAAACAAAATAGAACCATATGATAGATTAAATCTATATACTTTCTATTTGAATATTTATTGTGCACGGCATTGTGAGTATTTAGTATTTATACTCTTATTTAATATAAAAAGTGTATTAAACATCTTTTTATGATGATTTAAGTGCATATTGTTGAAAAGATTTTATAAAACTTTACAAATATTAGTTTATTCCTATAAAACTCTTTGTCTAACTCATCTAATATTTTACGATAGCAAAATAATAACAAGGGATGAGGCACTGAGGACTATGGCGCAACAAGCAATTAAAAGAGCAATAACATATTCGGTCGTAATAGGTACACTTCTCTCAGGGCATAATGTTATTGCCTCAGAAAGTGAAACGCCACCGCTATTCACATCAGAAACACCTGCATTAGTACCCGCATTTACAGAAGACGTGGCAACACAAGATACATTAAATTCACCATCAGTGAGTAAGCAGGAAGTTAGCACTAAACTACAATCTTGGTTACCAAGCGAATATAAACCACTTTACTTTAAGCAACTCGTGGATGTTTATCAAAGCAATGATTTAGCACTGATTTGGCAAGATGAACAAATTACAAAACAACTAGAGCAGCAACTGGCAGAGGTTGCCTTAACTGGAATTCAACCACAATTTGGACGTTGGTTAACGCTATTAGAAACAGCACAATTAACGCCAGAAGCACGAGATATTATTTTATCTGACGCTTTTTTAGGTTATATCAGCTTTGTTGAACAGATTAATCAATCAGGAACAACACTGTTATATCGCGCTGCGATACAAGCATTACCGGCACCAACTGTGCAAGCTGTCGAGCATTTCCAACTCAATCTACAACAAAATACCTTAGGGCGCTTTGTCGTCTCCTTTGCACCCTCACACCCTTACTATCCATTAATGAAAGAGGAAGTGCGCAAACAGCTTCATCAAGAGGTTATTTGGCCCGTTATGGAAGGGAAAAATTCATTAAAGCCAAACCAATCGGCAGAAGAAGTTATTGCATTAAGACAAATATTGCGTAACTTAAATTTACTGCCTCAATTGGCTGAAAATGAGCAAGAAGTAGCAACAACGATTTATGATGAGCCTTTAATTGCTGCTGTAAAATCGTTTCAAGCGGCCCATGGATTAGAAACTGACGGTATTATTGGTAGACAGACGCGTAATTGGTTAAATATGACACCAATACAGCGTGCTGGAATTATGGCATTAAATATACAGCGGTTACGTTTAACCCCACCTATTGGTGACACTGGAATTTGGGTCAATATTCCTGATTACTCCCTCTATTTTTATGCTAATAATCAACTGATTTTAGATTCAAAAGTGATTGTTGGTCGACCAGATAGAAAAACCCCCATTATGAGTAGTGCGCTTAATAATGTTGTGGTTAATCCGCCTTGGAATGTACCTACGAGTATGACGCGTAAAGATATTGTTCCAAAAGGAAAGGCTGATCCTAGTTATTTTAGTCGTAAAGGTTATACGATTTATTCAGGGTGGGGGAATGACGCTTATCCAATCAATCCTTATGATATAGATTGGGAAAACATCTCTGCGGCTAATTTTCCATATCGCATTTGGCAAGCCCCTGGGCCAACTAACTCCCTAGGCCGATATAAATTTAATATGCCAAACTCTGAAGCAATTTATCTGCATGACACACCAAACCACAATTTATTTACTAAAAATATGCGAGCAATTAGTTCAGGTTGTATTCGTGTGAATAAAGCGGCGCAATTAGCGACGATATTATTAGGTGATGCAGGATGGAAACAAGATAGAATTGATGCAGCTTTAAAACGAGGTTCAACACAATATGCACCAATTCCAGAACGTATCCCTGTCTATTTATATTATCAAACAGCTTGGGTAGCAGAAGAAAATGCCCCTCAATATCGAGCAGATATTTATAATTATGACCAAAGCATTAATAATGCAACCTCTTTTTTAGAGAATATTAAGAAATATTTGTAATAGAACAGATGGCTAACAACAATAAAGAGTAAGCATTATGCTTGCTCTTTATTTTTTATAAAAATCAGTGAGATAAAATAATTTTATTCAGTTTTATTAATAAATTTTAAAAAATAGCTATTATTTTTAATCTATTTTTAGAAATAACATTAATATTAATAAAATGTTAATTGCTAACACGGCTATTATTAATAATAAAACATAAACTTTTATAAAATAATATCAATGATATGTTTACAAATCTATACAAACAATAAGCAACAATTCAAGAAAAATATTGTCATAATAAAGGTCTGTTCTTCCTTCTATCATTATTTTGAGTGTAGCTATCATGGATATTGTTGATTCACATCGTCGTAAGTGGTTAGGCCTTGGTATGGCTGCTGTTGGTTTAGGTTTACTTCCCTCACATGCATTTGCATCATTAGCAACTCCCCGACCGAAAATTCTTCGCTTTAATAATTTAAATACTGGTGAAACTATTAAAGCCGAGTTTTTTGATGGTAAACGTTATAATAAACAAGAGCTTGCTAGACTAAATCATCTTTTTAGAGATCACCGTCAAAATAAAGTTAAAACTATCGATCCAGCCTTATTTGATCAAATCTATCTGTTACAGGTGATGTTAAACAACAATAAAGCCGTTGAACTTATTTCGGGTTATCGTTCACTCGCGACTAATAATCATCTACGTCAACACACCAGCGGTGTTGCGAAAAAAAGCTATCATACCCGTGGTCAAGCAATGGATTTCCGTTTAGTAGGTACTGATTTATCTAAAGTACGCCAAGTTGCACTAAGAATGAAAGCGGGAGGAGTGGGTTATTATCCACGAAGTAATTTTGTTCATATCGATACAGGACCCGTGCGCTCATGGTAATCTATGTAATAAATAAATAGATATAGACTAAGAAAGCGCGGAGTAAGCTATGATGTATCACATTATACCTGTGACAAATTATATGCAAAATTGCACCCTTATCTGGTGTGATGATACCAAAGAAGCGGCCATTGTTGATCCCGGTGGTGATGTCGAAACATTAATTGCAGAAATTGAACAACGTCAATTAAAGTTGACTAAAGTGCTATTAACTCATGGTCACTTTGATCACGTAGCAGGAACAGCTCAAATTGTTGAGCATTTTCATGTGCCTGTTTATGGGCCACATAAAGATGATAACTTCCTTATTGAAGATTTAGAACAACAGTGTCGTATGTTTAACTTCCCCAGTGGAAAATCTTTTACGCCTGATCAATGGTTAAATGAAGGGGATACTGTCACTATTGGTAAAACCATTACTTTGTCGGTTTTACATTGTCCGGGCCATACACCGGGTCATATTATTTTTGTTAATCACCAAAATAAACTTATCTCGATGGGAGATGTATTATTTCGTGAAAGTATTGGTCGTACTGATTTCCCTCGTGGTAATCATGCCGATCTGATAGCTTCTATCAAAAATAAAGTATTACCACTAGGTGATGATTATCTATTTATCCCCGGCCATGGCCCTATGTCTAATTTAGGTCATGAGCGTCAATATAATCCTTTCTTACAAGATGAAATGCCCATTTGGTAATTTAAAATAAAGCAAACTCTTTAAGCCCTTTATATTAAAGGGCTTTTTTATAGATGAAAAATTAAAAATGATATCGCTCATCGTCGGTAAAATTAAATATTTTTGCTGATACTATAACCTGATGTTCCTGCACAAATATGGTTCCAAGAGATACTTTCATATCGAATAGTAATATCTTCATAAGGCTGGGCATCTGCATGCGTCAGTGAATTAGGGTAATGTGCTGATATATTGGTAATGCTGGCTTTTGTTAGCTTAATGGTATAAAACTTTTCTTGATTGCCGTTTGAACTTGTTCTATAGAATTCTAGCTCGCACTCTAATAATTCATTATTTGTTATTGCAACCCCAAGTAAGGGTGAAGATTTATCTATAGGTTTTGAAATTACCACAGGGGAATGATTTAAATTTTGTGCTCGAGTTAAATCATAATCAAATGAATACACAAATATCTGATCTTCATGTCCGTGCTGATATTTATTGCCTATAGATCCTAAAGTAGAGCACCCTTTAGATATATCACCTTGAGATTTCCCTATTATCTTTAAATATATTGAATTAGCCATTATTTATAACTCCTTTTTGATATTTCTTCATATGATATTATCAACTTTATAAACACTTTTATTATGTGCCATAGTTAATACTGCTAATTATTAAATCATTGATTTATAGCCCCTTAGTGGTGAGGGAGATAAATACCAAGTGGTGTTTTTCTGATCATTGAGTGTAACTGACATTTCCAATAACATATTTTCAGATAAACAGAATGGGAAAAAATGGTAAAGATGTGTAGTAAAGACAAAAGCTTCACCTCTATTTTCATATTGTGTTTCGTCAATGAATAGCGATAAAGATAAACAACGATAGGGTTTACCTTTTAAAATATAGTCATATAAATGTGTTTTTAGTTCAACGAGTCCATTTAATAATCGCTCACATTTTCGAGTGATCTGCCTATCAGTATCTCGGTAAAGAATATAATCAGAAATCATATGTTTAATAGTATCTAATGACATTAACATTGAACCATTAGCACTGTAATGAGATAACAATTTCCAAAAATGGTGATTATTTACAATAGGTGGATAACAAGATGATAATAATGTGATATTTCCCGTTTTTACTGCATCAGGCATTTTTTCGCTGTGTTTATTTAATAGACCTAACTCATTTCTTTTATATTGTTCAAAGCCAATATAAACACATGCAAAATGTAAACTAGGCGGTGTGACCATAGGATCACCTTTATTATCAAAGAAATTCAAATAATAAAGTGTATGCCCAGTAATATTTTTCTCCATTGTTAATGAATAGAAAATGGCTTTATGAAATTGGGGCATTAAACGAGAGGCGGCGGTTAATTCTGTCGTAGGATAAAAATGACAGTATATGCCACGCGCTAGCTCATGAGGCTCTAGTGATAACTCAATTTTATCAAGATCGGCCAAATAGTGATGGGTTGGAATAGGGAGTAAATAACTTGATTTATTCTTTTTAAAATCAATTAAAAGTGTATGTTTTGCTTCACTATCAATCGCTGGAGCACAGTTTAAAAAAAAGCTCTGATTACACTCTTCTTGAGTTAAAGGAAGTTGCTGACTGAAATAGATATTCACAACAAATCGCTGCTGTTGTTTCCAATCTAATTGAGTCACTATTTGTGGTATATCTAACTCAATAAAATGGTGAACATGGGGTAAATAAAGACCTTCTAATAAACGTTGTGGCGCAGAAAATGAGTTATTTTTCTGTGGGAAGATTTTATAGTCATTGCCAATTTTGGGTTCAAAAGCATAATTAAGAGGATCGCCTTCATAACGTTCACCATTATGTACCACCTCAATTTTTTCAAAGTATTGACTAAATGCGAGTAATAAAATGTCTGAGGTGGTTTTATTTTCCCCTAAAAAAACATTAAGTGTATTTGTTTGAGTTAATTCCACATCACCACGATATAATATTTCAAGAGAGATACAAGAGTGGTTTGGATGCTGAGTAATTTTTCTATCCAAAATGCTATAAGGCATGATGGTGAAATTATGGCAGAAACTAAATTGTGCCCCGTTGTCGCCAATCACCAAATGTTTTTCATTAATCTCCATGGGATAGGGGAGAATTTCACTTTGGTCAATTTGGATAATTGTTGTGGATGGTAGCCCTTTAATGGCTTGGGAATTTAGTCGTTGCAGTAGGGGTAATGTGATCTCAGGAAAAGCATCATCAATTTTATCTTGTAAACGAGCAGATAAAAAAGCAAAGCCTTCTAAGAGATAACTTGTTTGTGGATCTTGAGGATCAAGTACGCTCGCTAAATGTGGCGCTTTATCTGCATACTCACTGAACAGTTTTTGTAAGTACTGCTTTTCTTTAATATATTTAATTTCACTCATGATCTAATCCAAAAGATGAATATGAGCCAGGTTTTAAACCTTGTTGTTCAGCTTGTTTTTGTAAATCATAATAACGAGCTAATAACCCATTAATTTTATTATCAATATTATTAAGAGTTGCAGGAGAAATAGGTTGCCCTGTTTCAATTTGTACAGCGAGCTGTCGCAGTTTTTCTTCGATTGGCTCAACTTTATTGTGCTGCTTTTGAATATCATAAATTGCCGTTTTTAGATAAGAGAGTGTAAAACTGCCTCTATTTCGTTCTTGCTGAACTATTTTATTAGAAAGCTGTTGTAATAATGTCGCGGTCTCAGACCAGCTATCATTAATTGGCATATTCTCTAAGCGCGTTTGATAAAGATTTTGCCAATTACGTGTAAAATAAATTTGCTCTGCATCTGTAGGCCAAGCGTTTTTGGCTTTTTCTTGCATCGTATCAATTAGCCGTAAATTAGAAAGAGGAGAACGTTTTTCTAATAATGATAAATGATACTCGTAGCTATTTAACTGTGGTTTAAACAACCATTTGGCAGCCGCACCTTCAGGTATTGAAGTAATCGCATTCATCTCTTGTTTTAAATAGAGATGTACACCAAATCCAACGGCTAAAAACAGTATGCAACTGAGCACACAGCCCCATATAAAACCTCGGGTCGCACTCATTTTTTTTGCTACTACAGTGAAAGAAGAGGCGGGTTGAGGCGTTTCAATCACAAAAGTGGGGGCTGCTTTGTCCGTTGTTTTCGACGGTTGTTGAATACAGACTAATGGCGGTACGCTAACGGGTTCGGCACTATCTTGTTGCGTCTGTTTTTCTTGTTTTTCAATTTGTTTGGCTAAGTTTTGGAAAAACCACAGTAAGTTTTCAATTTTAGGTAGTTTTTCCCAAGTTGTTTTAGCCAGTTTATCGATTATTAACTGTAACGCGCGCTCTGAACGATAGATTAATCGTAGATCTTTTGCTTGATAGGATTGTTGTCTTAATAAAGCGCTGGCTTTGGTATTAAACCAGTTTAATACCTCTGTACGTTGGTTTGGCTTTTCCGGCCACAGGCTATCCCAATAAGTCACAATAACATTTGCTAATAACTCACATCCTTCAGTAAAACCGCTTAAACCATGCTGTTGTAATCTTGCAATGGTATAGTAAGCACCGCTTTGTAGGTCGATACCATGATTTTTAAATAGGGATAAGCAAAGTGACTCAATAAGTGTCCAACTTATTTCTGGTCGAGCAGGGTGGCTCAATTTATTAAATTCGGTTTTCAGGGCAATAAATTCAGGGGTATCAAGTGGAGATCCCCCAATTTTAATCACTAAACTTTCTGATTTCATCGCACTCAACATCCTTTTATTCCCCCACTATAAAGTGGGGGAAATCACATTAATAAAGCGTTTCAGGTAAACGGAATTTTGTGAATAATCCACCGAAGAAAGGATTATTAGATTCATCAACTATAACTCGATAAGTCATATCACCACCGTCGATTGTGAAGCGAATATCGAATGAGTTAGATTTGATATTGATGAGTTTTGCATTATCAACTAATCGCATTTGTGCCCATGGCCCAGAGAAACTGATTGAACGTGGCGATTTATCACCGGAAAGAGGCACTAAAGTCAGTTTACTTTCAATATTGGAACGCATTGAGTTTGGCCATACCAAGTGTGTCACATGGCTGCGACTATGAGCGTAATCAATCAATTGTCCATCAAGATTTAAGATGCTACGACGCTTATTACCACTTAATGACAGTGGCTCAATAGCATATTGTGCTTCTAAATTACCTTGGGCATTAAAGAAGGTTTCTCTAATACGATTGGCTATTTCAATTTGTGCTAATACATCAGCGCGGATCAATGATTGGCTATCACTATCGTTAACTAAGTTATTCTCAACGAATAAACGCAGATTTTGTTGATAGAAGCTATCTAATGTTCCATTTGGTTTGAAGAAACGTTCAAATTCACTTAAAGGAACATCTTGTTTAGCTGCTGGGTTAAATGGATAACGACCGGCAATATAAGTATTGTATTGTTTGACAACATTTTCATTCCATTCTACTTCCATATAACGAATAGCTTCTTTTTGGACCACATTCCATGCTTGCACTGATAACTCATCGACCCAGCGGTTAAGCGGCTCTGGTAATGTTTTCGCCATTTGTGATAGCTCAAAAATAGCGTCGCGATTATTATCGTTTAAGCGCATCGAAACTGCTTTAAGCGCCGCTTTCCCCGGCACTGGAGAGTTTTGGATCCCCAATAGGTAACGATGTAAGTCATTTAGTTTTTGATTCAGATTCTGTAAATTTTCCCCTTGGTTACTGACTAATATCTCAGTTTGAGGAGTAAATTCGCGATCTAAGCGGGTTAATAAACGGTAAGATGGCTCAGCCATCAGTGTTTTTTGTTCATCAAGTGGTAAATTTTCATCAATAGTTGGAATAACCGTGTTATCACGTAGAACTTGTAATGCTCGGCGTAATGGTTGTTCACCACTAATAATTTGCTCAAGAGCGGTAATTTCATCTTGTATTGAATCAAATTGACGAATTTCTAAATTGCTCATGGCATTACGCCATTGAGCCGTATAGTCACTAAGATATTGTTCACTGATTTGACGCTGAATTTCTTTACGATCACTTTCACTATATTGTGTGTTGGTGGTTAGATTAAGAACCCAAGCATCAAGTAATGTTAGCTCGACCAATTTATCATTTTGGCGGATAAAATAGTTTAATAACCCTGAGCGCGTTAAGAATTGTGGAATTTCTAATTTATCATCATCAATAGCCGTAAAGACCGTATTAAAACTTGGGCCAATTTGATGTTGTAAATTTAAAGGCGCTGAAAGCTCTTGATTAGCCTTTAAGCGTAAGGCTTGATATACACGCTGATAAAGTGACAATACACTTAACTCTGCTTGTGCATTTTTTATAGGTCCAGCAAAAGGCATAAAGGCTTTAGTGGCTGAAACAAACCCTTTTTCACGCTCTTGTTTCCAATCTGTGTGCTCAAGGGCATAGCGCAAATGGGCTTTTAGTTGCAGTTGTTTTTCACGTTGACCAGTGAACAGTTGGCTCCAATAATCAGCCATAAAATCTTCTACCATGCCATTATTACGGCCACTTTTATCTTCTAACATGCGCATAATACGCAATATCTCTAACTTATCTTCACTTCCTTTATCGGCACTGTTAAGTTCATTTAACAACCCAGACATAATCGCAGGTAAAAAGCGATCGGTGAGTAGTTGTAAATAGACTTGTTCAACTTGTGGGCCTACTTTTTGACCTTGGTAAAGACCCATATCAGAAAAGAGCACATTTTTATCACGATGATTACCATAAGCTAAGGTTGCTTCACGTAATGGATTGAGCACCGGTAATTGTAGGCTACCATCAGTATCTTTCTGAGCATTGTTCTCAATAGCACGGAATGCTTTTACCTCATTAAGAACGTTTTCTCCAGCACGATAGTTTTTGTCGTAATAGTGGCTCCAACCATTCCAAATTGCGATTAAGCCGACAAAGCTAACAGCAGTGGTGACTAATAGGCGAGTCCGATGTTTTTTAACCCAATAATGGTTTTCTGCTGCAATATTAGGCTCACTAAATAGCACTTGACTAAATAATTGGGTAGTAAAATAAGGGTGGCTATCATTAATTGGCCATGTAGTAAGAGGTGCTGTCGGTAAATGATATTGTTCGGACGCTGTTTGGCTAAACACATCATCGATTTGACCGATTTGCAATGCAGAAGTTAAATAAACCCCTCTTAAACAGATATTATGTTGCTCATTATTGATGAGCAATGCATCAATTAATGTGCATACAGAATGTTGTAACCCTTCAATTTGGCGCACGAAACTAAATAGATCACTACGCTGGTTACCTTCTGCTCTTTGTAGCATCATTTCTGGTAATGCGCTGTTCATTTGGCCTACCCATTGTGACCAAAAATGATTTAATTCCTTTTTCCAATTACTTTTTGCTTTCTGGTTGAAAGAAACACCTAATACTTCATTACGTTGTTGAACATCTAATGATTGATACATTGAGTCAAAACCACGTAATAGATCTAGCTTGGTTAAGACGATATATAAAGGCAAGCGACTATTAAATGTCATGCGTATTTCTTCAATACGCATTTGTAAATCAGCAAGTAGCTGACTATTTTGCTCCTTACTATTGGTTAATAACGATAGGGTATCGACAGTTAAGACGATGCCATTCATTGGTTGTCTTGGGCGATTAGTTTTGATCCAATTGAGTAAATCGCCCCACAAACGGTGATAAAGTTGAGGTTTATCAGCCTGATTTGCAGGTTGGGTTAATAGATCACCATTAGGGACAAAAAGTACAGCATTGTCGGTTAATAGACATTGAATATTTAATGCAATATTTTGTTCGTTAACAATATTGTCGCTAGGCGCAATATCTAATGGGTTTACCGTATTTTTTAATAAGCTATGCTTTCCACTTTGGTTAGCACCTAAAACAAAATACCAAGGGCGTAAATAAACCGCTTTAGTATGACCATTTAAGTGACGAATAAATTGTGATTTCCAATAGTTTAAATAACGTTTTTGAAAATCAAGATCTTGTCTTACCGGATCAACTACAGCTAATTCGACATCAAGTTTTAATGCTTCCAATTTTTTAACTCGACGCCATGTTGCTAGACCAATCCAACTCACAACAAGCAATACAATAACGACGGTTGCTAACCAACGTGTGGTGACCTCGCTAAACGGTATGGAATCTTGATAACGAAATGTTGGCCCCCACCACCAGATCCAAATAATGAGCAAAGCGGGAAGTAATGCCAATAAAAATAGCAAAAAGGAGGCAATTTTAGATTTATCAGCAAAAAAGAGTTTTTTTACCGAACTCGTAATGTTTGAAATGGAGAAAACCGGTAATTTCATTATTATTGATCCCTATCCATAGTCATTGTTATTTCTGTCTTTTTGTCTATTTTTTGCATGAGTTGTCGTATTAAGTTGGGTTCCCAATCTGCAAGTGAATAATGTGAGGCAGAGGTATTAAGTTGTTGGTATAACTGTGTAGCCATATAATCCATACCTGACAATTCAAATAGTTGTGCAGACAATAATTGTCCATAAAATCTATCTCTAGGCTCTGATCTGCTAGCAAGGTTTAATTCAATAAGCTTCAGGGCTGCTTCAAGACCTTGTTGTTCATAACATTGCAAGACTTCTTGCTCTAAGATCGCAGTATTTGTATTCGATGGTGGCAATTGACCGTTTTCAGTTTGGTTATATTGCTCTAACCACTGTTGTACACTTTCAGGAAAGAAGGGAGTCATATCCGAAAAGTGCAAGTTAACAAGTTCAGGAAGACGCGCTAAAAAAATACGTAACTCTTCAATAATGCCACTTTCTACTTCCCTATAACCTAATTTAGCTGCTACTTGTGCAGCTAACATATGGCCTTCTAACCAGTAAGGAGAGAGTGAGAGACTCTGTTCAATATTGTTTAATAGCGTAATGGACGCTTGAGTCAGTTGAGCTTTGTAATCCATTACACGGTCAATTGATACGGGGGCTAAAGGCGTTTTACCTTGAGCATTAGCTTGAGGTAAGACCGTAATAGCGTGCCAAATTGCATAACGCCGTATACGATATCCTACTGAACTTTCAGGGGCTTGTTGGCAGATAACATCAGCTACTTGAAGTAATGTTTGTTTCCATTGTCTTTCATCTTGATGGTTAACGTTAATAGTTGGTGTTAAGCTATTTTTTGTCGGTGTTTCTATAGACTCGCTAACCGGCGGAGTCTGTACTTTTTCTTCTTTCTCGGCAGGTGAAGCAACAATAATCGGCGCATCGTTATTTTCAATACGATTATAATCTCTGCTTAAATCATCAATTTGTTCTGCAAGTGCCGGGCTTTGTTCATGCCAAAATTGCGCTAGAAAGGCGAACGAGCCTAGAATATCATCACGCATCGCGCTGTTGGCTGCATGACAAAAACTCTCACTCGCTGTTTCAAAACGTTTCAAAACTTGATTGGCTAAACGTGATTTCAATTTCATATTGGTTGGGTAGCAACTTTGCCAATATTGACGATTAAAATCAGTTAGGATCTGTGCTGCCAATACTAATTCTTTTGGCTCTCCAGCATGTTGTAAAGTACGTAATAAATGGACTAAGATCCGAAAATCTTTAGTCTGCGTTTCAAATAGGTGTAAACAGCGACGCTGGATCTCTTTAATATCTAATTGACCATGACTAAGTGAGCCGAACTTTATCATTTCACTGTCAATATATTCCCAGTCGGCATCATTATCATTGACAGCACTACTGACTTGCTGTTCATCAAGCGCTGTCAGTAGCTGTTGTTTCCATGCATAAGAAGTATTGTTCATCATGATTTCTACCAGTGGCAAGCCGCTCTTAAAGGGATTATTTGTTGTGAAATACCTGAAATATTGAAGGTGAGTTTTTCGTTATTAGATAATTTCAATGTCAATCTTTCAGCATTTAACAAGCGTTTAATTTCATCTATGCCCGGTATACCGCGGCTTGATTCCAATACATAACCGTTTTCACGTAAAAACCATTCTGCAGTAAATTGTGTTTTATCCGTTGAAACCATCACACTGCCAGCATCTTGTTTTGTTGGCAGGATAATTTGCATCCGAGTAATGTTATCAATACAGCTCAGCATTAAGATGGGGCGAGGCGGTTGAAAGCCAATCGCTGGAATGGTCATTAATACGGGATAATCACCGGTTTCTGGTACTGAGACGAGAAAACCTGCACTGTTTCCCGTCCGTTTCATTTCATGCTCTGTTGCTTGGCGCCATGTTTTACCCATTTGAGTAACATCAGGCAGTGCATTGGAGGAAGATGTTGAAGAAAGCGCAATTTTGTCATAACAATCTAAACGAATTAGCTGAGATGATTCCAAACGGCATTGAGTTAATTCCTCAATCATTTTCTGATTAAGATTATTTTCGGCCTTTCCCGGTGAAGTGAAGAGTAAAGGGAGCAATGTGCAGAAAAAGATTTTCAATACGTTCATTTTATACTCCGTATTTCTTCAATTTATATATTAACGCTCGTTTAGAAATACTAAGCTGTTCTGCCATGGCGTTAATATCTCCTTTCAATTCTTGCTGTTTATCTAATAAAATTTCTTTTTCATAATTTTCTATAGCAACTTCTAAATCATTAACTCCTTTGATTTGTATGGTAGGAAGTGCAATAGTCGCTACAGATGCGGTTAATTTATCTAACGTTTCATTAAGCGTGGTTTCTTTTTCCCTTTGTAATTGATTGATATATTGCAAGTAAGAGATTTTTTGTTGCATATTTGATAATTCAAAAAGATGCTTTAATTGATGATTAAATAGTTCACAATAAATAGGGAAAATACCTTGCTCGATATTTTCTAGCTCTTCAGCTTGCCCTAAAAGAATAATCGTGCCGCATGCTTTATGGTTAACATCATAGATAGGCAAACTATACAATCCGGTGTTCACCGGAAGCTGTGAAATAAAACCGCGCATAGCAGCATTATTAATATAACTACCTTGTTGTAAGTTTTGCCAAAATACAGGTTCACCCTTAAACAGCAGTTGAATTAAAGGGTGATCTGCATCGGTAATATCGGTATCTAAAAAATGGCTTTGCACTTGAAGCGTTAAGTCGATATTCCAACTTTCCAATTTATTTTCAGCTTTATTCATTAACGAAATAATTAACCCACTCAGTGAGCTACGAAAAAAGCTATATTTTAGAAATTGAACAGCTAGCGTCTCTACATCATGACATTCTAGTAGTGCAAGCGCATTTTTTAGTCTCGCTTTCATTGCTTAATTAACCTCCGCAATAAACTCATCATTTTCAGTCGCTAAGCGAATATGAGAGATAGCTTCATTACGTGCACTATATTGTAGAAGTAATAAAGAAAGAGGCGGCAATAACGCACCATCAATAATAGATTCCAAAATACGCGCACCATTTTCAGCACGAGAAGCTCTGCGTAAAATTTCCGTAGCAACACTCTCTTCTACATTGATTTCTGCGTTGAAACGCTGTTTTAACAGGTTAATAAGACGGGCTAATTTGCCATCAACAATTTGTCGTAAAACCTCTGCAGGCAACGGTAAATAAGGGATCACTTCCATTCGAGCAAGTAATGCCGGTTTAAAGAAAGTTGTTAATTCAGGGTAGAGTGCATCTTCTAGTTCGTCCGGTTTATCCGCGTAAGCAGTAATGACATGGTCACCTAAATTAGAGGTGAGGAAAAATGCGATATTTTTACAATCAATGACTCGTCCTTCTCCATCGGCTATCTCTCCTTTATCAAAAGCTTGATAAAATAGATTTAGCACATCAGGATGCGCTTTCTCTACTTCGTCGAGTAAAACAACTGAGTAAGGTCTTTTACGAATAGCTTCTGTTAAGATCCCTCCTTCACCATATCCCACATAACCGGGAGGTGAACCAATAAGGCGAGAAACAGTATGTTTTTCTTGAAACTCAGACATATTAATAGTCGTGAGATATTGTGTGCCACCGAACATTAATTGGGCAATTTGGATAACCGTTTCTGTTTTACCCACGCCACTAGGACCTGCTAATAAGAACGCCCCCAGCGGTCGACCCGGTCGACGTAAATCAGCCCGCGCTGTAAGTAAATGTTTGTGTAAACATTGAATGGCTAATGATTGGCCTTTGATACTCTCTTCCAAGTAGGTTGGCAACTCAGTGACAATTGATAATGCATCTTGTGATAATCGATTTAATGGTACTCCGGTCCATTCAGCAATTACCGCCGCAATTTGTTTTTTATCGACGTGAGGCGAAACCAGTAAATGCGTGTCGTGTAACTGAGCAAGTTGTTTATCTAATTGTTGTAACTGTTGCTTTAATTCTTCAGATGAGCAGGGGGGCTGTGTTGCTATTTTTTCATCATTATCTTCAGCATTATCTTCAGCATCTTCTGCTTCACTATAAGTTCTTATATCACTTACCACTTCATTATTTGCAACATCATTTGCGACATCGTCATTAGTCGCTTCGGTCGCATTATTAAGTAATGTTGCTCGTAAGGTAATAATTTGAGATACAAGCTCTTTTTGTTGCTCCCATGCTTGCTGTAAATCAGTTGCTTGTTGTTCAATAGCACTTGCTTGTGAGGCTAACGTTTCAAGACGCTCAGAATGATCATCTAAACCTAAATAGTGTTCTCTTTGTAATACATCCATTTCCATATTGATTTGATGGAGTTCTGTTTTCAAAGAGGATAATGCCTTTGGTGGCGAAGATAGGTTAATCGCGGCTCTTGCACAGGCTGTATCTAATACATCAATGGCTTTATCTGGTAATTGACGTCCAGAGATATAACGTTCACTTAATTCAGCACTGGCTCGTAGTGCTTCATCATCAATAAAGACATGGTGGGATTTTTCATAGATACTACGTAAGCCACGCATAATGATAATGGCTTCTGCAGATGATGGCTCTTTGACTTGTACTAATTGGAAACGGCGCGCTAACGCGGCATCTTTTTCAAAATATTTTTTGTATTCGCTCCAAGTCGTTGCTGCGATAGTTCGTAGTTCTCCACGCGCCAAAGCCGGTTTTAATAAATTAGAAACATCTAAACCACCTTGCTGGTTACCTGCACCAATGAGGGTGTGTGCTTCATCAATAAATAGAATGATAGGGTGAGAAGATTGAGTGACTTCTTGCATAATGCCTTTAAAGCGTTTTTCAAATTCGCCTTTGACTGCAGCACCTGCTTGTAATGCGCCTAAATCAAGAGTAAGAAGTTCACAACCTCTTAATTTATCAGGAATATCTCCGGCAATAATACGTAGTGCTAGTCCTTCAATTAACGCACTTTTACCCACACCGGGCTCTCCGACTACTACAGGATTGTTTTTACGGCGACGGCACAGAATATCAATCATTAAGTCGATTTCATTATCGCGACATAAGACCGGATCTAACTCACCATTTCGCGCTTGTTCAGTCATGTTATGAGTAAATTTCGCTAACAATGAATCAGCGGCAAGGTTACCTTTTTCTGATACTGTTTTTTCGTTAAAAGGCGATTCAGCAGAGCCTTCAGTCCATTGATCAAAATTGAGTTTTAATTGGTCGCGGTTAATCTGCGCAAGCATATCGGCAACAGGTTTCGCAAGATAACGCAAAGGCATTTGTAGTAAAGTTAAAAACAATGCACCAGAGCGAAGTTCACTGTGATTTAGTTCAGTTGACGCTAATAGCCAGCTATCTTTCATCCATTCGACTAATAAGGGTGAAAAACTAGGATAACTTTGTGTAATAACTTGATGTGGCGGAATGTCGATATCTAATAACTCTGATAACGCATTAATATCTAATGCGCTTTTTTGACTGATCATACGAATGTCAGTTAATGGCGTTTCTATCAGTTTTTGTAGAAACTGAGCAATCGTAATTTCAGGTTGCTGGTGGCTTACACAGTAAGCGGCTGCACTTTCTAAGGCATGCTTAGCTATTGGGTGTAATCGATTAACGAGAGTAGAGAGATCAATTTGGATCATAATGCGTCCTAGCCAAGTAAAGTATTAAGTTGTTCCACAATACTGAGTGTTTGATAATTCAGTCTGGATGAATAAATGCTATAAATAATCAACGCGAATACCGCTGTACCTATGAGAATATAGCGAGCCCCTAAACGCTTACCTAAACGATAACGACTTTGTTGGTTATCACCTTTTTCAAATAGAACTATTGGCTTAGCGTTACCTCTTAGCTGTTGGATCTGCTTTTGTAAGCGTCTTAATAAATGATTAAATTCATCATTTTGTCCCGCAGAGACTTTGTAGCGCCCGCGGTATCCTAGGCATAAACAAAGGTAGATAAATTCAATCAGATCGAGGTAACGTTTAGGTTCACCTAATAATCTTTCAATTAAGACAAAGACTTTTTCACCACCCCATGATTCATTATGAAAATGAACCAGTAATGATTGTTTTACCCAACCATTATCTTGATCCCAGCCTAATCCAAGGGCGGTTTCATCAATAAAAGTACATAGCACATAACGAAATGAAACAATGGCACCTGGCTCGTAACCTTGGATCTGTAATTGTTGCTCAATAGAGGTAATATCCATGACAACTTGTTGGTAAAGCTTTTCTGAAAGTGGGGTTTCAGACATCGCTTTCATGCGCAATACCATGCCTAATAAAGGTGTAGCCGCATCTATCATTGGATTGATGTTGTTTCCTCTTAGCGGCAGTTGGTAATTTTTCTTTGTAATGCGCTCTTCATCATCATGATTCAGTAAAATATCATCAGTCATAGAGTGCTCCATCTCTTATTGCCCATAACTGAATATCGAGATCGGGGAAGTTTCCTGAAACGTGGAATGCGATGTTGCCATCCTGCTGGATCCCTTTCCATTCATTGCCTTGTTGATCAAAATGGAAATAGTTATATCCCGAGTGATAAGGTAATTGTCTTGGTGCAGCCGAAAGTGGTGATAAAGGAACACCCGGTATTTGCACACTAACCAAGCTGCGAATGTTATTGATTGTTGTCACCTTAGTTTGTTGTGGGAATTGGCGACGTAGTTGCTCTTGCGGCATTTGTGATTTCACCGCAATAATAAATTCAGCTCGTTGTAGCAGTTGTTTGTCATGAATGGTTGCTACACGAATACCATGCTCTTGAACTTGTAGCGGGATTGGGATCGCTCTTGGTGTTAAGACAACACTGAGTGCTTCGCGGATACTGGCTATTAATGGAATATAACTTTCTGTTAATTTAGCATGTTGATATTTGGCAATATTTTCAGGTAAACGTGAAGTATTCGTGAATGTTTGTAGTTCACCACAAAGCTCTAATAAATCTCGAAATAGTTTTTCAGGATGGATCACCGGCTCTTGAGCATAATGCGAATAGAGTGGATAAGTGCGATTAAGCACTTGTAACATCATAAATTCTGCCACATCCGCAACACCTTGCTGACCTGGGGCACCAATGCGAGAGGCAATTTGTTTTCCTCTTTCATATAGCGTTCCTTCAAGCTCGGTGAGAAATTGGCTCAATAATGTTGAGGCACGGATATTTAATAGGCTAGGAATATAATCATTATCCAGCGTTAAATTACCATTAGCATTACGCTCTCTAATACGACAGATAGGTAAAGCAACATAGGCATCTAAACCATGTTTACCTTGTTTGAGTATTGGTGTGAGCTGTGCAACATGAATAGCACTGATATCACCATTTTCAGTATGTAAATCACGAATATTTTCGGTGCTTTCGCTGTAGCGAGAAAGTAAACGACTACCGTTATGTTCAGTGGAAATTTCACTGACATTCTCGTTCATTAAAGGAAAAGCCAGATAAATAATACTGCTGTCACTATCAGTAATATTCGTTATATCAATAGGCTGTGGTAGTAAATCTTGGTTTGGTATAGAGAAAATGGTGCCGTCTGGCATAACACCAGAAGCTTCTTTAATACCAATACGACCTAAAGCATATAAATCGTCACTCAATTTTAAGGTACTAAATCCCCAAAAGTGTGAAAAAAAGTTATTTAAAATACTCACCGTCATATAATCTTGATGACGTTGTTGTTGCTGAAAATGTTGAGGTTTGATAAATAGCCCTTCACGCCAGATCACTCTATTTTTAGTTGACATATTAATCATCCTCTTCTTGTCTAAATTCGATTTCATTTTCCCTAATGTGCACTAATAGGAAGTAGTGGCGTCCTTTACCACGCGCTTTGACTATTTTCTTCCATTCTGCTTTATCAGGATCTGAGTAATAGGCAATAATGCCAATGTAACGGTTAGATGGGTCTAACGTCATAGTAGGGAAGGGTTTATATTGGCCAGGTAAAATGGTGTAGTCTTGATGGTCAATATAATTTTTCTTTAGAACTTTCTCTAAGTCACCCTCTTTTGCATCTATCTGATCATGATCAACAGAGCCAAATACTGAATCTTCGTTAAGATAAACAACTTGGATATTTATCGGCGCAGCTTCACCTTCCTGATTAGGATTAATATAGGGCTCCGCAAGGATGGTTAATGCAACGGTAGAGGGCTGATCTTTCGGTTGCCCAACAGGAGTTGAGGGATCTAATAAGATTTTCCCCATTTTACCCGCGGCTTCAAAAGGTTTACTACATCCACTCAATATTAAAAAAGAGCTAAATAACAGTAATATTGAGAAAGTTCTAAGCTGCATATTAAGCTTCCTCTATTCCTTTTCTCAGCGCTCTGTCATAAGCATGGCTGTATACTTCATAGAATAATTTTTCAAAACCCTGTTGCCGAGATGAAGAGAGTTCTTTGTAATAGTTGTTGTACATTTCCCAAGCCCAGCCATCATTCATTGGTGTGTTATCTGAAGCTCGTCGATACTGAGAAAAGCGGTTTAATAAATGTTCAGGAGAGAATGCTGCCAACATGGTTGATAGTGCGGTTGAAATAGCTTCTTGATTCGCTTGATAATGCAATTGGATGTTGTGCAAGCTTTCTGTTACTGCCGCTGGTGCTGAAAGATGTACAGGGCTACGTTCATCGGTAAACATCAACTTCATTGTCTCTTCATAGCCACTATTAAGACGTAGAGGATTATCTTCAATTGGGCGTAATTGCTTATCTTGTAAGCTTTCTTGTTGTTGTTGCAAAATCAGTAAACCTTCAATAGCCGCTTTGACGGTTTTACCCAGTTCAACAAGAAAATCATTAGCATGCTGTGTATTTGTTAAATTAAGGTGGATACCTAATCCCTTCATCAGAGGGTTAACCGCCACATGATCGACATCGGTCATATGTTCGTTTTCATTAGGTGTGATTTTAGGTAAATCAATAAATTCTTGGACCATAGTATTCTCTTGATTATCTGATGTCGGAAAGGCAGATGAATACGAGTGGGGGTCACTCAATAAAGGATCGTCTGAAGTAGCTTGTGTATTTTTAGAAATTAAGCTTAGATTTTCGTTTTCTAAAGCCTGTAGTGGGTCTGTTGTTAATGCCCCCTGAACGGTTGGTACAAACGGAGGCTCTTTCCGCTCATTTTTGACTGTTGTATCAACATCAAATAATGAATCTAGCGGATTATGATCTTTTGCGATAATAGACTGAGGCGTCATCGCCATCATATTTTGTACCGGCTCTCCGGTAAGACTAATATTGGTGGCAATAACTAATTTACCCACTTTTATCTGATCACCTTGGGTCAGTCTAACGGCATCAAGATGCAATGGAATAATCGCATTATTAATGTAAACAGGACCTGAATTTACTTTTAAGCAAAAGTGTTGATCTTTCCAAAACACCGTACATTGCCGATCGGCAATAGCACCTTCATTATCTTGGATTTTCCAGTCACATTGATTGCCACTACCAATCTGTCCGCCACTTTGAGTTAAAGTCGCATTTGGCAGATAACCACTTTCTAGCTGTTCACTATTTTTGATGCTAAAAGAAATTGTTGGCTGATATTTATCCATCTCTTTATTCCAATACCGTAATGGTGACATCCGGTTTCTTTGCGGGTTGACCTAAAAAGCTTTGCCAGCCTAATTGGTTGTGTTGTTGGTGACCCAAACGGAACCCTTCGGCTTGCTTTTCAGCAATGCTAAGACGTAAATCCCAAGCTAATTGCTCATGAAAAATGTAAGAAACAAAGGCAACTAATGGTGCGAAATCACTGCCGTTAGGTAAAAAACGCATATAGCGTTCTAAACTTAATTCACTGATTTCGATGGTGCATTTTCCATTGCAGTCATATATGTGTGAGCCCAGACTAAAATTTTCCCCTAATAACATTCGTGGGCGAGATTTTTGTCCGGATTGATGAGAAATCGTACCTAACTTGTTTTGTTGTGATTCAGGAATAGGAACACGGCGTGTCTCCCAACCAATTACTTTTACATTTTCTAAGTCGAAACAGTGAGATATAAGACTACTAATCACATCAGAAGAGCGACTTGGACTCGCCAAAAGACCAGCATAAGCGAGCATTTTGCTATGGTTGATTTTGATCCGACCGCGATTAGCCCCATTACCTAATCCAACGAGAGAAAACATATATTGTGAAAATGAATCCTGACCTTCATTTTCAAAGCAAATGTAGTAACGATATTTGCGCCAGATCCGATAAAGTAACGCTATCAGGCGATGATTGAAGATATCGAGAAAAGCGGAGATACCTTCTATCTGTTGTGCATCTTCCCAAGCAAACTCATCCAGATAATAGCCTGGTAGGGGGGACTGACTTCCTTGTAAGCCCAAAAAAGCGACTTCTAATTCATATTGTTCGACATTATTTTTTTCAATGGAAATGACATCTCGCGTCGGAAATGCAATATTTGAATAAGATTTAAAGCGAAGAATACCGCTGTCATCCTCCATCGAGTTGACATCTTGATGAATTATTTTATTTAACAATTCAACGAGTTGATAAAAATTATACTCTGTTACCGATGAGCCAGCTTGTTCCAGCCAACGATCGATTACTTCAGTATGTGCTGGTTGATTTGTGCTGGCCATCGATAAACTTCCTTATTATCAAGGTTAATAACTTCCAACTCATGAAACATATTAATGCTGGTATATAAGGTGAAAAATTGAGCGATAACGGTACAAAATAGGAATAAACTTCCTTCGGAAAGAAACGCATTTTGATGAACAACTAACGTTGTCTTCAGACCGCGAACAGGAAGGCCTTTGTAGATATGCTCAATATGCTCTGAATGTAAATCAACTAATGCATCTAGGCGTTTTTGTGATTGCCTTGCAACCTGTGTGTTATAAACAGACGGTAAATCATAGAGTTGTAATATTTTTTTTAATGAATCAAGATTGAGCAAAGACTGATAATTTAAAGATAAATTAGTTAATTCAGACCAATATAATGTTTTATCTAATAATGGATATAAAGGCAGTGTTGGTGCGAATAAATTCTTAGCAGATAAAGCCCCATAAGGAATTGATGCACTATCTAAATCGATAGAACGCGTCGATAACTGGGAAGCGATATAGCGGTTAGTACAGTTGAGTGCAACAGAAACGGTTTCTTCACACTGTTGTAACTGAGGCTCTTGCTGACGAACAAAAGAAAGTCGATGGGAATAGCCGTATAACTGTTCATTTTGACTTATCTTTAAACGGTAATAGCCATGATTTTCAGTCTGATGGTTTTGATGATAAAAACTTTCAAATGCTGTATAGGTGATCGGATAAGGTTTAGCATCATTAGGATAACGTAACCCTCTAACCTCATTAATCGAAAAAATATCAAAACATTCAGTAAGTTGGTAATTAGGACTTAAAACATACTCCTCACTTTTCCCCGTCAAATTTATTGCTTCACTATCAATAGGAAATAAATTCACAATAGGGGTGCAATTAAGTTTAATACTGTCGTCATAAAGAATAACGCCATCAGGAATTTCTAGATCAAAATTGATCACCAGTTTGAATTGCTCTGCTTCGATAGCCAAAGGAATGTCATCCAAACCATGAATATCTAGAAAGAGAAAGGCTTCAGGAAAACAGAAAAACTCTTGCAGTATACGATAGCCATCATAGCTATTTTTCGGGTATGGAAGTAAGGCATCCTGCTTTTGAAAACCAACAGGCGTAACTGAAAAGTGAGTAAGAGGTAGCGTATGTACATCTGTGACTAAAGAGGCACTCTGCACATGCTGGCTTAATAAAAAATAGAGCTGATTTGTAGTAAATGGCGCACCATTTAAGTAAAAACACAATTTATCTAAGCCAATATTGGCAAGTGGCTGTTTTGTTGCTAACTCAAATGTTATTTCAATGGCGGTTGTTTGCTGCAAAATGTTACTGATTTTTGTCGGCATTAACCAGAGATCGCGACTTTGACTAAATCGACATTGAAATAACGTCTCGTGGTTTGTTTCCTCACTTTGCACATAAAGTGGAGTGGCACTAAAGGGTTGTCCTGCTGAAATTTTTGTTGCGTGTTGGCACTGAGCATAATTAGGATGATATTCAACAATCGTCATGCTTGGCACAGGGCGCGCGTAGTTTGGCCAAAGCATATTGGCTAAACTGTTAGTTAACTCAGGAAATTGTCTATCTATTTGCTGGCGTAAATTACCCGATAAATAAGATAGCCCATCCATAATCCGCGAAGTATCAGGATCTTTAACATTGTGCGAAAGCAAATTAACAAGTTGCGGTTTTTCTTTGGCAACTTGCTCAGTCAGCTCATTTAAGTATTCTGATTCATTGGTAAAGTAGGATTTTGATGACATATTAATGCTATTTAAGCTGATATCTACGGTTATTATCTAAATACACATTAAATTCAATAAGTTGCTGCTTATTTTCTAAATCAATAAAAGCATTAATATTAAATTGTAAAGATAAACTATCTGCATCTTCTTCAAGAAATTTCACTACAACTTTGCTGATCCGTGGTTCATACGCAATAATGCAACTACTAATGCTATCTTCTAGGTGAGATTTAAAATCAACCGTAGATTGAGTCGCATCATTTAAATCAGGGATCCCTAAGGGTGGCGTTCCTTGGCAACCATCAGGTCTAGCATTTAAGATGTAATTTAAATTTTGTTTTATTGATTCAATGAGTGTATTTGTTCGCGAACGATGGGAAAAACCTAAGTTTTTCCCTCGGATCCGTTCAAATAAGCTGGCGCCAGCATTAGCCTGCCAGCCATAATTGGATGCCATCACCGTTACTCTTTATCAAGACGACCAACAAGTGATAATTCAAAGTTTGCACCCATATATTTAAAATGTGGGCGAACTTGAATAGCGACTTGGTACCAGCCTGGATCGCCATCAACATCAAGTACTTTGATTTCAGCTGAACGCAATGGACGTTTACTACGAACATCTGCTGGTGGGTTTTCTTGATCTGCGACATATTGCTTAAGCCAAATATTGAGTTCACGCTCCAGATCTTGACGCTCTTTCCATGAGCCAATCTGTTCACGTTGCAATACTTTTATATAATGAGCTAAGCGATTGATAATAAACATGTATGGCAATTGAGTTCCTAACTTATAGTTAGTCTCTGCCAATTTGCCTTCAGGAGTATTTGGGAAGACTTTTGGTTTTTGAACCGAGTTTGCGGAGAAGAATGCAGCATTATCACTGCCTTTACGCATGGTCAGCGTGATAAAGCCTTCTTCTGCTAGTTCAAATTCTCTACGATCGGTAACTAAAACTTCAGTTGGGATCTTAGTTTGTAATTCACCCATCGCTTCAAAAATATGCACAGGAAGATCATTAACTGTACCGCCGCTTTGTGGGCCAATAATGTTTGGACACCAACGATATTTTGCAAAACTATCATTAATACAGCTTGCTAATAAGAATGCGGTATTACCCCATAAATAGTGCTCATGGTCTTGTTTAACATTTTCTGAATAGTTAAACATTTTTACAGGGTTTTCTGTTGGAGAGTATGGCAAACGTAATAAGAAACGCGGTGCTGTTAACCCTAAATAACGGGAATCTTCTGCTTCACGCAGTGAGCGCCATTTAGTGTGTGCAGGGCCTTCAAAAACAGATTTTAGATCTTTAATTGCCGGCAGTTCAGCGTAGCTATTAATACCAAAGAAATTAGGTGAAACAGATGATAGGAATGGCGCGTGAGCCATTGCACCAACAGTACTAACATACTGCATTAACTTCATATCTGGCGCAGTATTGTTAAAGGCGTAGTTACCAATAACTGTTGCAACAGGTTCACCACCAAATTGGCCGTATCCTGAAGAGTAGACGTGTTGATAGAAGCCTGATTGAACAATTTCTGGAGAAAATTCAAAATCTTCTAATAACTCTTCTTTAGTTGCATGAAGAATATTGATCTTAATATTTTCTCTAAAATCAGTGCGATCAACGAGTAATTTTAAAGAACGCCATGAAGCTTCAATTTCTTGAAATTTAGGCGCGTGAAGAATTTCGTCAACTTGAGTACTTAGTTTATTATCAAGTTCAACAAGCATTTTATCGATTAATAATCGATTGATCTGTTGGTCTTCAGATTCACTGGCGAAAATATTACTAATAAAAGCAGCAACACCTTGTTTGGCAATATCGTATGCTTCTGTTTCTGGAGACATACGTGATTGAGCCATAATTTCATCAAGTAAAGAGCCTGTAGATGCGGGGGCTTGTTGCTCTTGAGCTTCTGCATTTAGTGACATGAAATAATCCTCTATAAACATTATTTTTGATTAGCAGCAATATCGAGCTCTTTTAGAAGCTGTTCGCGAGTTTCTTGATTTTCAAGTAGTTCTTGAAGACGCTTTCTAAAAGCTGGGACATTGCCTAGAGGACCTTTTAATGCAACTAAAGCTTCACGCAATTCGAGAAGTTTATTTAATTCGGGCACTTGGCGAGCGATACTATCAGGAGAGAAATCCTGTAAAGATTTCACATCAAGGTTAACATTAAGCTCTGAATCACTGCTTTCTTCTAAGGTATTGCGAACATTAATATTTAAATTAATGCCAGCACTTTCCATAACAGAATTGAAGTTGTTTTGATTGACTGAAATCGCTTTGCGATCTTCAATGGGGGTCTCTTCCGTTTTACCTTTCATATCCCCAACAATCAACATATTCAATGGAAGTTCGACTTCAGCCTGAGCTCCGCCAGTATTTGGCGTATATTTAATATTAATCCTTTCTTTAGGGGCAACACTACCGAGATTTTTCTTACTCATTTAAGTTAAGCTCCTTGTATGAGTATGCAATAACTTCTTAATTCCATAAATAAAATGCCTAAATTAAAAATTAATAATAAATTTAGAGCATGCACTTCCCTACACAGAACAAAACAGGCTCTGCGTTAAGAATTCTTTTCCCAGTAAGGTGTTTAAATATGTTTAATATTGTACAAAGTTTATTTTTTAGTTTTGGTCATGATATACAAAATTAACTTAGGGTCAATAGGTAATTTATTATATGAGTTCTTATTTTTATATTAAATAAGCTGAGAGCAGTATCAATAGGGCATCTTATCGGGATAAGAAATAAGTTTGACTATAATTATGAAAGCTAACTTATTCGGTGGTTACTCTAATAATGAGTATCTAAATGATATAGCTAATTGCAATATTAATTAAACTCAATTTAATAAATATAGAATATATTAATTTATAAAATTCTGTGAGCTAAGTTCATATTTTACAATTAGTAATATAATTTCATATTTTTCTAGCATAATTACTTATTTTATCTATTTTGCTTGAAATGTTATTTCAATTTTAGGATAAGTTAGCTTTTACTCATTATATTTGTATCACGATGATGGATACATATTAAACAAGCCTTTTAGGATATTGGCGATGCTTTTATGTTTTGCTTTATTTTCAATGGTTTATGGTTTTTTAAGTTAAGGCGTTAATCTTGGTTTAAGAGCAATAAAGAGGTTTTTTTGAGATATCAATTTATTCATAGGAATATAACGTGTTAGAAAATAAGAGGGAATAATAGGTTTTCAAGCCCTTTGTGACGCTACATATTGATATATTAAAAATAACATATATATAACGAGTATATGATAAAAAATAAAAACGCAATGAAACTATTTAGGTGTGAATTAGTTTTTTATGGCAACAGAATTGCAAACATAATACAGCTATATTTGGTTTAACTTAAGGGTATGATCTGAAAAATATTCTGCTTTAATAAATGGATTTTTAATTTTTTAGTACGATGTATCTCTTATAGTGAGTAAGAAGATGGTGCTATAAGCCAAAAAAGACTAACCATAAATAGCTAAATAACTATAGAGATATCTTTATTGTTATCAAATAAGAGGATTACCTATTTCAATCAAGGATAAATACTAATATGGCTCAAATAGATCTTTACCCTAATATGATATGAAAAATCTTCTCTCAATATTGCTACTGTAATGAGCATCGCTTCTTAATTTATACTGGAATAACAGCATATCTTTATCATCAATAAGTAAAGACCAAGATAGTTAAACTAAAACTTTTGTGTCTCCCTATCCTTATTTTCTACTTGTTCATTGTATAGTTTTATAATTAGCCTCCATAAAATGAGTATTGGTACGTAAAAATAAGACTGAAATATACGCATATTGAGTGTGTTAAATAAAAATAGTGGCTTAATTAGCATGATATTTTAATTAAATTGAGCTTAACAGCTAAATATATTGACCAATTTGGACTGCTCATGGAAAAAGGACAGCATAATTCAATGTAATTGATTTTTAATACTTTAAAATCAATGGATTATATGCGCTATTTTTGATTTAACATTTCTGTTACAAAATATATTTTTATGTACATAGTGTTTCTTGGGCTGCGAGCAATTTGTCTATTTATTCATCATATTTTATGCTGATAAATACTTTTTATGACTGTTTTTACAGCATGATATAGCGATATTTCAACCAGTTTACGCTAAGTGACTTATCCTAGAGAGATACAAAAAAAACGGGCTGTTTACAGCATATTGATAAGATTTTATTATCCTTTACCGAAGTCTTACCGTGCGCACTGGCTAAGATGACAGACATGACTAACGGATTGTTTTTAAGACAATCATTTAATTTAATTTGTCGTTTTTGATAAAAGGATATTGTTATGCCAACTCCTTGCTATATTTCCATTGAAGGAAAAACTCAGGGCAACATCACTGCAGGCG